>JAITMN010000369.1 GCA_031277355.1 Nevskiaceae bacterium
AATACCCCGCATTCACAAGGCAGGGAGACGAAAGATGAGCGAACTCTACGTTGGGATCGATGTGTCCAAGGACCGGTTGGATGTTGCCCTGAGTGACGGCCAGTACGTGCAGTTGGGTAATGATAGCCCGGGGTATGCACAGTTGTGCGTGCTGTTGAGCGCTACGCCAGCTCAGCTGATTGTGATGGAAGCGACCGGTGGGCTGGAGCGGGCGCTGGCGGTGGAACTGGCGGCACAGGGCTGGCCCCTGCGCATCGTCAATCCACGCCAAGTACGCCACTTCGCCAAGGCGGCGGGGCTCTTGGCCAAGACCGATCGCATTGATGCGGAAGTGTTGTTGCGCTTTGGTCAGGCCATGAAGTTGGAGCCGCGCGAACCGGTGAGCGAAGCCCAACGCACATTGCAGGCCTTGATTGCACGACGGCGCCAGTTGGTCGAGATGCTGAAGATGGAGCGCAATCGGCTGAACAGCGCGCATAAGTCCGTGCGGCCCCAGGTCAAACGCACGGTGCAATGGCTGGAGAAGGAGTTGGCGCGAGCGGATAAGGACACCGACGAAGGGCTGAGATCCTCCGGGGTGTGGCGTGAGAAGGTGGATTTGTTGGAGTCGGTGCCGGGCATCGCGCGGGTGATCGCGTTGAACCTGGTGGCGACCTTGCCCGAGCTGGGCAGGCTGAATCGGCGTCAGATAAGCGCGTTGGTAGGCGTAGCGCCATTCAACCGGGACAGCGGCCACCTGCGAGGTCGCCGCAGTATCTATGGTGGTCGAGCCCCAACCCGAGCGGCGTTGTATATGGCGGCGCTGGTGGGGATGCGCCACAACCCGGTACTGAGGAGTTTTTATCAGCGCTTACGGGCAGCGGGGAAGCCAGGGAAAGTGGCGTTGGTGGCTTGTATGCGTAAATTGCTGACCATTTTGAACGTGATGCTTCGCGAGCATACGACCTGGAATCCAAGGCTGGATAGCGTTAGTTGAACAAGACAGTTGCTGTGCGCTCTGTCCGGCCATCCCTGGCCTCCCAACGGTCCCGCCACCGCCCCGCCTCCGCAGGCTCCGTACATCAGCGTGCGGGTGTCCTGCAAAGGCCGAGAAGGTTCCTGTCGTGCGTAACGCGATGCCGAAGACTAGCGTCCGATTGCCCGGAGTCGCGTGAGGGGGCGTAGGGCGCCAGGGATGGCGCCCTCCGATCTCTACATGGACGTACTTGCGAGCGTCCCCCGAATGCGACTCCGGGCAACCGGACGCAACAGACTGGATGCGGGCCAATAGCCCTCTCACAATGACGGAACTCACAGAAGCCGGTACAATGCGCCGCACTTTTTCAATCACTGTTTTTTCAAATAGTTAGGCGCAGTGCATGCCCGCTCCGTACCTGATCGCCCCCTCCATCCTCTCAGCTGATTTCGCCCGGCTGGGTGAAGAAGTCGCCAACGTGCTCGCCGCCGGCGCCGACGTCGTCCACTTCGACGTGATGGACAACCACTACGTGCCCAATCTCACCATCGGGCCGATGGTGTGCCAGGCGCTGCGCAAGTACGGCATCACGGCACCGATCGACGTGCACTTGATGGTGAGCCCGGTGGACAGCCTCATCCAAGATTTCGCCAAGGCCGGCGCCAGCTACATCACTTTTCATCCTGAAGCCACGAACCACGTCGACCGTTCGCTGCAACTGGTCCGCGACCTCGGCTGCAAGAGCGGCCTGGTGCTCAACCCGGCAACGCCGATCGACTGCCTCGAATACGTGATGGACAAGCTCGACGTGATCCTGCTGATGTCGGTGAACCCCGGCTTCGGCGGCCAGAAATTCATCCCCTCCACCTTGCGCAAGTTGACGCAGGTGCGCGAGCTGATCGCCCGGAGCGGACGCGACATCAAATTGGAAGTCGATGGCGGCGTGGGCGTTGCCAACATCGCCGAGGTCGCCCGCGCCGGCGCCGACATGTTCGTGGCCGGCTCCGCCATCTTCAACAGCGGCGACTACGCCGCGACTATCGCCTCCATGCGCAAGGAACTGGCGTCCCTATGACCCTCGAGCAGTACCGCGCGCTGGCCGCGCAAGGCTATAACCGCATTCCGCTGATGCGCGAAGTACTGGCCGATCTCGATACGCCTCTCGGTGTCTACCTCAAGCTCGCGCAGGGCCCGTACAGCTATTTTCTGGAATCCGTGCAGGGCGGCGAAAAATGGGGCCGTTATTCCTTCATCGGCCTGCCGTGCCGCACCGTGCTGAAGGTCAGCGGCAACGATCTGCGCGTGGAGCAGGATGGCCGCGTGGTGGAAAGTCAGACTACTGACGATCCCTTCACCTTCATCGCCGCGTTCCAAGAGCGCTATCGCATTCCCGAACTGCCGCAGCTGCCGCGTTTCAACGGCGGCCTCGTCGGTTATTTCGGTTACGACACCGTGCGCTACGTTGAACGCCGCGTGGCGCACAGCACGCCGCCCGATAACGTCAACACGCCCGACATCGTGCTGATGGTGTCCGAAGCGGTGGTGGTGTTCGACAACCTGCGCAACAAGCTCACGCTGCTGGTCTATGCCGATCCCGCGGTCGATGGTGCCTTTGACGCCGCGCAGGCGCAGCTCGATGCGCTCGAGACGCAATTGCAGACGCGGGCGCAATTCCCCGCGCGCGCCGGCTCGCGCGAAGTGACGGAAGCCGACTTCGTCTCCAGCTTCGGGCAACAGGATTACGAACGCGCGGTGGAGAAGATCAAGGACTACATCGTGGCCGGCGACGTCATGCAGGTGGTGCTGGCGCAGCGCATGAGCTTGCCGTTCACCGGTTCGCCGCTCAACGTGTATCGCGCGCTGCGCCAACTCAATCCGTCGCCGTACATGGTGTTCATGGACATGCAGGATTTCCACATCGTCAGCGCCTCGCCGGAAATCCTGGCGCGCGTGGAAGACGGCCACATCACCGTGCGCCCGCTCGCCGGCACGCGCCGCCGTGGCCGTACCGAGGAAGAAGATCTGGCGCTCGAGCAAGAGCTGTTGGCCGATGCCAAGGAAATCGCGGAGCACCTGATGCTGATCGACCTCAGCCGCAACGACTCGGGCCGGGTCAGCAAGATCGGCACGGTGCAGGTGCCCAAGCAGATGTTCGTGGAACGCTATTCGCACGTGATGCACATCGCCTCCACGGTGGAAAGCGAACTCGCCGAAGGCAGCAGTGCGCTCGACGTGCTCCAGGCCACGCTGCCGGTCGGCACGCTCAGCGGTGCGCCCAAGGTGCGGGCGATGGAAATCATCGACGAATTCGAACCCGTCAAGCGCGGCATCTACGGTGGCGCCATGGGTTATCTCTCGTGGAACGGCAACATGGACATGGCCATCGCCATCCGCACCGCCGTCATCAAGGATGGCACGCTTTATATCGAGGCCGGCGCCGGTGTCGTGGCCGATTCGGTGCCGCGTTCGGAATGGGATGAAACCATGAACAAGGCGCGCGCCATGTTCCATGCCGTAAAGCTGGCGGAATCCGGCATCTCCTGATGCGGTAGCGCTGCGGCGCGGCAACATCTCCGCAAGCGAGACTCGGGTCGTCTGGCCTGGAGCCCGCTGCTCTTCTTACCCACATCCGCACTCACATCCCTACCGGTATTGTCGTCACCGCAGCGATGGCACACCCGCATGCTTACGGGGCCGGCGCAAAAGTTTGCGCATTATTTATGTGATGCCCAATGCTGGAATGGAGAGTTTACGTAGGCCGGACCAATACTGCGCCGCGAGATGGCAAGGGATTCCGGGAGGCAGTGAGGCACCGGGACACGCGCCGTCACAGTGGAGAAGTGAGCGTACGTGCGTATGAACAAACAACTGGTTTTTTCGGCCCTGCTGTTGAGCGTGGCTACCCATTCCTTCGCCCAGGGCGCGGAGGAAGCGCAACAGCCCTGGACCTTCAGCGGCTATGCGGAAGCGTATTACCTGCATGATTTCAACGATCCCGAAGCCGGCAAGCTGCCGGGTTTCGTCTACAGCTTCAACAAATCCGGCGAGGCCAACATCAACCTGGCGCTGGTGAAAGCCAGTTACGCCAAGGGTAACCTGCGCGGCAATCTGGGCATCGCGGACGGCACCTACATGAAGGCCAACTACACGGCCGAGCCTGGCGTCCTGAACAACATTTACGAGGCCAACGTGGGCTTCAAGCTGTCGCAGCGGCATGATCTGTGGCTCGACGTCGGCGTGTTGCCCTCGCACATCGGTTTTGAAAGCACCATCGGCAAGGACAACTGGACGCTGACCCGCAGCCTGTCCGCCGACAACTCTCCGTTCTTCGAAACCGGCGCCAAGGTTACCTACGTCACGCCCGACGGCAAATGGCTGGTGAGTGGCCTGATTTTGAACGGTTGGCAGCGAATACAGCGTCCGGATGGCAACAGCACGCCTGCCATCGGCCATCAGATCGTCTACAAACCGAATGATCGGGTGACCCTCAACAGCAGCTCGTTCATCGGCAACGACAAATCCGACGATCAGCGCCAGATGCGCTATTTCCACAATTTCTACGCCCAGTTCCAGCTCAACGATCAATGGAGCCTGACCACCGGCTTCGACATCGGCGCCGAAGAAAAGCCGAACGACGCCAGCGGTTACAACGTGTGGTACACACCTACCGTCATCGCCCGCTACGCAGCGACGGACAAACTGGGCTTCGGCGCGCGCGTCGAGTACTACCGCGACAAACACGGCGTGATGATCGGCAGCGACGACCCCGATGGTTTCAAAATCACCGGCTATTCGCTCAATGCGGACTACATGCTGTTGCCGAACCTGGTATGGCGCGGCGAAATCAAGAGCTTGAACGGCAGCGACGGCACCTTCGCCAAGGACGAGAATGAAACCGCGGCAGAAAGCGTGATGGCGGTGACTTCCCTGGCGCTCAGCTTCTGAGCGTTCCGCAACATGGACTCTTGCAAGATGGATGGTTTGCTAAGCCACTACCTGCGGGTCGAGGACATCCTCATCGACCTGCAAGTGTCGGACAAACTGCAGGTATTCAAGGCCATCGGCCGGCATTTCGAGCACACCCGCGCCTTGCCGGCCGAGGCCGTGGTGTCCGCGCTATTGCGACGGGAGCAACTCGGCTCGACCGCCGTGGGCGATGGCGTGGCGATTCCGCATGCCAGGATGCAGGAGCTGGATCACATTCGCGCCGTCTACCTGCGGCTGTCGCCCGCGTTGCCTTTCGACACCCCTGACGACAAGCCGGTGTCCGACGTGCTGGTGCTGATGGTGCCGAGCCCGGCGGAGCAGGTTCATCTCGACATACTCGCTCAGGCGGCTTCGCTGTTTCTGCGTAACGAATTCAGAAAAGCGTTGCATCGTTGCGCCACGCCCGCCGAAATAAAGGAGGTATTCGATTACTGGTCGGACTGGTCATGAGTATGATAGCGGCGCACGCAAGGGCTTGCGGGCAATGACCCGACGATCCAGTACGACCTACCTGCGGAGATGCCATGGCAAACGAACGCTCTGAACAAGCCGATGCGCTTATCCATGGATTGCGCCGCGAGGCGGCGGGCCGGCTGACGGTGTTTCTCGGCGCCGCGCCCGGTGTCGGCAAGACCTATGCGATGCTGACGCGCGCGCGCGAGCTGCAACGCCAGGGCGTGGACGTGGTGATCGGCATCGTCGAAACCCACGGGCGCGGCGAAACGCAGGCGCTGGTGCAGGGTTTGCAACTGCAGCCGCGCAAGCGCATGGAATACCAGGGCCGCGCGATGGAAGAAATGGACCTCGATGGTTTGCTGGCGCGCAAGCCTACCATCGCGTTGGTGGATGAACTGGCGCACCGCAACGTGCCGGGCAGCCGCCACGAGCGGCGCTGGCAGGACGTGGAGGAATTGCTCGACGCCGGCATCGACGTTTACACCACGGTCAACATCCAGCATCTGGAAAGTCTCAATGACGTGATTCACCAGATCACCGGCATCCGCGTCAGCGAAACCGTGCCGGATTCCGTGTTCGACCGCTTGCGTGACATTCGCCTGGTGGACCTGCCGGCGCGCGAACTGATCGAACGGCTCAAGGAAGGCAAGGTCTACCTGCCGGAACAGGCAACGCAGGCGCTGCAGGCGTTCTTTTCCCCGTCCAATCTCACCGCGCTGCGCGAGCTGGCGATGCAGACGGTGGCGGAACACGTGGATGCCGACTTGCGCGAAACGCGCGCCGCTCGCGGCCTGGCCGGGTTGTCCATCAAGCCGCACGTATTGATCGCCATCGATGGCCGCGGGCAGTCGGAATATCTGGTGCGTGCCGGCGCCAGAATCGCCGAGCGCCGTGGCGGGCCGTGGTCGGTGGTCTCGGTCGATACCGGGCGTTCGGCGGATGCCACCTTGCAGGCGGATGATCTCGAGCGCGCCAGCGCGCGCCGCGATTCGGTGGCCCACGCCGAGCAGCAGCGGCAGATGGAGCTGGACCGCGCTTTTGCGCTGGCGCGCAACCTGGGCGGCGATACGGAAGTGCTCTACGGCACCGACATCGTGCAGGCACTGCTCGATGCCGCCGCGGCACGCAACGTGCGCACCATCGTGATCGGGCGCACGCGCGAGCGCCCGATTGCCCGCGTGTTCAATCGCACACTCACCCAGCAAATCCTGCAACGCGGCGCGCGCTATGAATTGACCATCGTCAGTCCGCCCAAGACCCGGCAGAAGGAACGTTACATTCCCGGTTTCGCCAGCGAGCGGCTGACGCGGCGCGAGCCGGCGCTGATCCTGTTGACCACCGTGGGCGCCACCGGCGCCGCGCTGGCTGGCGAACGGCTGCTGGGGCTGGAAGACGTATCGATGGTGTTCCTCGTCGGCGTGCTGCTGCTGGCTTCGCGCACGCGCATGGTGACCGCCGTGGTGGCCGCGGTATTGTGCTTCCTGTCTTATAACTTTTTCTTCATCGAGCCCTTGTTCACGCTGGCGGTCAGCGCCGATCGCGGCGTGGCGACGGTGCTGCTGTTCCTCGCCGCCGCCCTGATCGCGGGCCGGCTGGCCTCGAAGCTGCGCATGCAGGTGGTAGCGCTGCGCGCGGCGAACGCGCATGCCATGGCGATGCAGAATCTCGGCCGGCAGTTGGCCAAGGCGGCCGATCTCGGGCAGGTCATCGCGGCGGGCACCTCGGTGCTGCAGGCGACCTTGCACGCGGAAGCCTGGGTGCGCATCAATGGCGAATCCGGCCCGGTTGCCGCGGCCGGCAACCTCAGCGACAAAGACATGACCGCCGCCGATTGGGCGCAACAACACGGCCAGAGCGCCGGGCGCTTCACCGATACGCTCACCAGCGCGGGGTGGTGGTTTGGGCCGGTGCAGTCGGATCAGGCCACGCTTGGCGTGGTGGGGCTGCGTTTCGGCACGGACGTGGCGCGTTTGTCGTTCGAGCAGCGCCGGCTCGCCGAAAGCATGGCGGACGACATCGGCCAGGCCGCGCTCAGAGCGCGCCTGGTGTCCGAGCTGGAGGTGGCGCGGGTGAACGGCGAAACCGAGCGCTTGCGTCTGGCGCTGTTGTCGTCGGTGTCGCATGACCTGCGCTCGCCGCTGTCGTCGATGATCGGTTCCGCCGACAGCCTGGCGCGCTATGGCCAGGACATGGGTGTGGACGATCAGCAAAGCCTCCTGGAGATCATCCGCGTCGAAGGCGAACGTCTCGACCGCTACATCCAGAACCTCTTGGACATGACGCGGCTGGGCCAGCAGGGGCTGACGCTGACGCGCTCGTGGATCGGTATCGATGAGCTGGTGGGTTCAGCTTCCAAGCGTTTGCAGCGCTACGAGCCGCACGTGAAGATCGAAGCCGAGGTCCCGCCCGACCTGCCGCCCATCAGCGTGCATCCGGCCTTGGTCGAACAGGCCTTGTTCAACGTCATGGAAAACGCGGCCAAGTTTTCGCCGCCCGGCGAAGCGATCAAGGTGGTGGTGCAGCGCATCGACGGCAAATGGCTGCGTGTCGACATCTCCGACAAAGGCCCCGGCATTCCGGAAGACGAACGGCGCCGGATCTTCGACATGTTCTACAGTGTCGAACGCGGCGACCGCGGCCGGCAAGGCACAGGTCTCGGCCTGACGATCGTGCAGGCCATCGTCGGTGCGCACATGGGCAAGGTGGAAGCCTTGGCCGGACCCACGGGGCAGGGCACCACCATCCGCCTTACTCTGCCCTGGGGCGAGGAAGCTGAACACGGAGCAAAATCGAAATGAATTCGCATACGCCTCATGATACGAAGCCCACGGTACCCGGCGCCCAGGTGCTCGTCATCGACGACGAGCCGCAGATCCGCAAATTCGTCGACATCAGCCTGCGCTCGCAGGGTTATAGAACCTTGCTGGCTGAAACCGGCGAGCACGGCTTGTCGCTCCTGGCCAGCAAAGGCGCGGACATGGTTATTCTGGATCTCGGGTTGCCTGATCACGATGGCAAGGACGTGCTCAAGGA
>JAITMN010000015.1 GCA_031277355.1 Nevskiaceae bacterium
GGCAAAATGTCTCTGGGGGGCGACATGCAAAAAGTGAGAAATACGCCTCGAAAATAGCCTCCGGATGCAAGCCAGATGGGGTGAACATTTCGGCAGTGCATCTGCCGAACTTGCAACGCTTGGGCATATTGAGTTTCCATTGACATCCTGAATGTTTGAACTGCGCAAAAAGATGAATGCAGGGGCCGAAAGGCTCACGCTGGCGATGCGGTTGTTCACGCCTCGCCGCGCACAGCTCGATGAGGGCGCCCGGCTGGTGTTCGTATGCACCGGCAACATCTGTCGCAGTCCTTACGCGGAATTCATTGCCCGCAATCACGGGTTGAACGCGATTTCCGCCGGCGTGAATACCCACAACGGCCTGCCTGCCAACGATGCCGCCATCGCCGAGGCCAGCCGTCGCGGTGTGGACATGCGTTCGCATCGCACCACACGCTGGCAGGATGTGCCGCTGCACAGCGGCGATTTGATTCTGGCGCTGGAATTGCGCCATGCGCTGGCAACGCGCGAGCGCGCCGCGCAACATCAGTGCCGCGTTGTATTGATGAGCTATTTTCTGCAACCGCGATTTGCGTTCATCTCGGACCCCTACGGCAAGACGCAGCGGGAATTTGCAGTGGCTTTTGATCTGATCGAGACTGCCGTCGGCAATCTGGCCGCCCGTTTGCGGCAACGCGCGGTGTAGGCGCTTACGCAATCCTTGCCAGAAACGCGGCGGGTCGATTGCTGATGTCCTCATGCAGGCCCACGCGGGGGATCAGGCACGCATCGGCGCCTTGTCGATACCAACCCCTTTTCGTGGTCACTGCGCCCAGGTAGTGCTGACGCACCATCTCCACCGCAGCGCTGGTGAAATCGCCATTGGGATAGCAGAACAGCGTGGCCGGCTGGCCCGTCATGCGTTGGATATGCGCTGACGAATCGGCAATTTCCCGATGCAGCACATCGGCGGGTATCTGGCCCCGCAGGCGGTAATGCGTGCAGGTGTGGGAGCCAAAGCGCACCAGACCCGACTGCGCCATCAGCGCCAGTTCAGCGGCGTTGACCACCGCGCGCGCATCGTCGGGCGCGCCCCATTGTTGTTCGGCGGCGTTCAAATCCTGGTTGAGACTGTCATCGTCCAGCGTCTTGGCGAGCACGATGGCCTGGTCGATGTCCTCCACGAACGGCCCCGCGCCGCCTTGCATGCGCTGCGTGACCGGCAACAGCAACTGGCCCAACTCTCCCGGCAATTGCGCGCCCGGCGTCAGGCGTGTGAGCACGCGGCCCAGGCGATTGGGCCAGAACACGCGATCAGAGCCGATCAGGTCGGCCACGAGGAAGATCGTTGCGGGCGCGGCGTGTTCGCGCAGCACCGGGAAGGCGTGGTCGAAGTTGTCGCGCCAGCCGTCGTCAAAAGTGATGGCGCAAGCCTGTGGCGGCAGCGGCTCGCCACGGGAGGCGGCGCGCAGCCAATCATCCAGATGGACCAGCGAGAAATGACGCTTGAGTACGGCCAGATGCATGCCCAGCGTTTCCGGCGATACATACATGCCCGGCTGTTCGACGGCGCGGTCGGGGTGTGCGGCGGGCAGCACGCGGTGATACATCAGCACGAGCAATCGCGGCGCAGGCTGCCGCATGCGCCAGATCAGCGGCGACACGGGACCCAACGCGGCGTCGGCGAGTCGGCGCAAGGAGCGTTTGACGGAATTCACGGTGGCAGGCTATCGCTGCGGGGCGCCCGGATGCAACGGGGGTGCGCCGTGATCTGGAATATCATGCCCGGATGAGAGTGCTGCATATCATCTCCGGCGACCTGTGGGCTGGCGCTGAAGTGCAGGCGTACACGTTGCTGGTGGCGCTGCAAGCGCGGGGCGTGGAGGTTGCCGCAGCGTTGATGAACGAGGGCGAACTGGCGCGGCGGCTGCGCGAACGCGGCATCGCGGTCACGGTGCTGCCTGAAAATGAGATGTCTGCCGCCGCAGTGGTGCGGGCGCTGCGCAAGCTGATGCGGGCATGGCATCCTGATATCGTGCATACCCATCGCAGCAAGGAGAACATTCTGGGTTCATTGGCCAATCGCTTTTCGATCCGCACCGCATCGCTGCGCACCGTGCACGGCGCGAGCGAGCATGCTCCGCACGGGCTGCGCGGGCAGGTGCTCGATGGCCTGAATCGCTGGACGGGCCGCCATTGGCAGCAGCGCGTGGTGGCGGTGTCGCAGGAGTTGCAGCGCAAATTGCTGGCGGACTTTCCGGCTGATCGCCTCGCCGTGATTGAGAACGGCGTGGACGTGGATGCGCTTCGCGCGCAGGTGCGTCCGGTGGACTTTCGTGTCGCTGCACCGGATGCCACGCATGTGGGCATTGCGGGCCGCCTTGTGCCGGTGAAGCGGGTGGACCTGTTCATCCAGATGGCCGCCTTGCTGCGCGAACGCGCACCGAACCGCCTCTGGCGCTTTCATGTTTTCGGCGACGGGCCGCTGCGCGCCGTTTTGCAGCAGCAGGCCGCGGTGCTGGGTTTGAACGAGGCGCTGCAATTCCACGGTCATCGCAACGACATCGTTGCCTGTATCGCCGCGCTCGATGTGCTGGTGATGTGTTCGGATCACGAAGGCATGCCGATGGCGTTGCTGGAAGCGGCCGCGGTGGGCACGCCGATCTGCGGCCACGACACGGGCGGCATCCATGAATTGCTTGCAGCCCAACATTGTGGCGCGTTGGTGAGTGAGCATCGTGCCGAGGGCTACGCGCAGGGCGTGATGGATCAACTGGCGCAGCCGCTGGCGGCACGGCCATTGGAAGATTCGCCGTACACGGCCGATGCCGCAGCGCGCGGCTACTGCGCGGTCTATGAGCAGTTGTTGGCCGCGAACCGGTCGCAAGGAGGCAATGCATGAGACAGGGAGACAAGTCTTGTTCACACTATTGAAGCGCGTTTATGCGCTGCTGGACCCGAGGCGGCGCAAACAGTACTTCGGTCTGCAACTGCTGTTCATCTTCACGGCGCTGATCCAGGTTGCGGGCGTTGCCTCAGTGGCGCCATTCGTGGCGCTGGTATCGAACCCCGAGTTCATTCATGACAACGCGGCGGCGAGCTACGTGTATGCATCGCTGGGTTTCGAAAGTGACCGGGCTTTTCTGGTCGCCTTTGCCATCGCGGTCATTGCATTCATCATCTTCTCGAACGCTGTTGGCGCTCTGACTATCTGGTTCACAGTCTCATTTGCCCAGAATTTTGGCGTGGAACTGCAAGGCGCGCTCTACCGCAATTATATCTACAAGGACTACATCTACCACAGCAAGCACAATTCATCGGACATGATTGCGATGATCGGGCAGGAAGCGCCACGCTTCATCTACATGGTGATGCAACCGATGCTGGCGTTGCTGAGCCAGTTGGTGGTCATCGTGCTGATAAGCGTTGGCCTGCTGGTCATCGACCCGATGCTGGCGCTGCTGGCGATATTGATCATTGGGGGCGGTTATCTGCTGGTATTTCGATTTGTCAAGCTGCGCCTGAGTTATCACGGTGACAGAATCTTTTCCACGATAGCGAGCAGGCTTCGGCAGCTCACCGAGAGTCTGGGTGGCATCAAGGAAGTGAAGCTGCTGGCGACGGAGAAAAAATACGAGGAGAAAATCGGCGGCAAGAACAAAATCATTGCGCGTTCCAACGCTGTTCTTGCCACGCTCGGCGACGGACCTCGATTCGCCATGGAAACATTGGCGTTCTGCGCGTTGCTGGGTCTTGCGATCTACCTGCTGCTGCATGAAGACAGCCCGGCAAAGGTTGTGCCCATCCTCAGCCTGTACACGATAGCCGGTTACAAGTTGCTGCCTTCCGCGCAGATCATATTCAAAGCGTTCGCCGACATCAGGGCCAATCGCTCCGCGCTCGACAATCTTTTTCCCCTTGTGTTGGAAGGTCGCCGGATCGTGGAAGCCGACGCGCAGGTCAGCGCTGCGCCGGCCATTGCATTGGGCGACATCCGTTGCAACGATCTGTGCTACACCTATCCGGATGCGCCTGCGCCTGCGTTGCGTAACGTCAACCTGACCATCAAGCTCAATACGCTGGTGGCCTTTGCGGGCTCGTCCGGCGCAGGCAAGAGCACGCTGGCCGATATCCTGCTGGG
>JAITMN010000033.1 GCA_031277355.1 Nevskiaceae bacterium
CGGCTGCGTGAGCGCTATGTGGGCGGCGAGCACTACCGGCTGGTCTATGGCGAGTCCGATGGCTTGCCCGGCCTGATCGTGGATCGCTACGGCGATGTGCTGATCGCCCAATCAGCCACCTGGGGCATCGAGCGGCGCAAGGGTGAAATCGAAGCGGCGCTGGGGCAATTGCTGTCGCCGCGCCAGATCGTGTGGAAGAACGATGGCAATGCGCGCGATCTGGAATCGCTGCCGCGCGAGTTGATTGCAAGCCACGGCGAAGCGCCGCAAACGCTCACGGTGCGCGAAGGCGGGCTGAGTATGCAGGCCCCGTTGGTGCAGGGTCAGAAAACCGGCTGGTTCTACGATCAAACCGCCAATCGGCGGATACTGGCGGGCCTGCTGCGGCCGGGCGCGCGGGTGCTCGACGTATGCAGTTATGTGGGCGCGTGGTCGGTCGTGGCGATGGTGCAGGGCGCGGCTTCGGCGTTGTGCGTGGATGCCTCGCAGCCGGCGCTCGACGGCGCGCAGCGCAACGCGGCGCTCAATGGCGTGAGCATTGAAACGCAGCGCGGCGACGCCTTCGACGTGCTGGCGCAATTGAATGCGGCGGGCCGGCGCTTTGATGTGGCGATTGTCGATCCGCCCGCGTTCATCAAGCGGCGCAAGGATCAGGCCAAGGGCGAGGCGGCTTATCGTCGCCTGAATCAATTGGCGATCGGCCTGCTCGATGACGACGCGCTGCTGGTCAGTTGCTCCTGCTCCTGGCATCTGGATGCGGCAAAACTGCCGGAGTTGTTGCACACGGCGGCCGTGCATCAGCGCCGCCGTTTGCAGGTGATTGCGATGGGCGGGCAGTCCGCCGATCATCCGGTGCATCCGGCCATGCCGGAGACGCGCTATTTGAAAGCGCTGTTCTGTCGCGTTTCCCGATAGAATCCACGGCCAATGATCCGTTACCCGAACATCGATCCAATCGCCGTAAGCCTGGGCCCGCTGAATGTCCATTGGTACGGCATCATGTACATCATCGGTTTCGGCGCGGCATGGTGGCTGGGCCGCCGTGTCGCCGCGCGTCCGGGCAGCACCTGGAAAACCGATGACGTGGACGATCTGCTGTTCTGGGCGATGGTGGGCGTGATCCTGGGCGGTCGCATCGGCTATGTGCTGATCTATGGCCGCGACCTGATGCAGGAAGACCTGCTGTATCCGCTGAAGATATGGAAGGGCGGGATGTCTTTTCACGGCGCGCTCGCCGGCGTGATCATTGCGCTTCTGGCCTTTGCGCGCAGCCGTCGCCGCAATTGGCTCGACGTGCTGGATTTTGCCGCGCCGCTGCCGGGCATCGGCATCCTGGCCGGAAGGCTGGGCAACTTCATCAACAACGAACTCTGGGGCGCGCCGACCACGGTGCCCTGGGCTTTCGGCGTGCCCGATCGGGTGACCGGCGAAGTGATCGCGCGGCATCCCTCGCAGTTGTACGAAGCCTGCTTTGAAGGCTTGCTGATGTTCCTGCTGGTGTGGTGGTTTGCGCGCAAGCCCAGGGCGCGCGGCATGGTGTTCGGATTGGCGCTCACCTGGTACGCCATCGTGCGCGGCTTGGCCGAAACGGTGCGACTGCCGGATGAGCAGATCGGCTATCTGGCCGGCGACTGGCTGACGATGGGCATGGTGCTGTCGATACCGATGTATGTGGTGGGCACCACGCTGCTGGCCTCCGGTTGGACGCGGCCCAAGCGCTCGGGTAATTGGGCCGCTGCGTGAGGGCTTATCTGGAATTGCTGCGGGCCGTGCGTGAGCGCGGCGTCTTGAAGGGCGATCGCACCGGCACCGGCACGCGCAGTCTGTTTGGTTGGCAGATGCGCTTTGATCTGGCGCAGGGTTTTCCGCTGGTCACGACCAAGCGCGTGCATATTCCTTCGATGGTGCATGAATTGCTGTGGTTTCTGCGCGGCGACACGAATGTGGCCTATCTGCGCGAACATGGCGTGAGCATCTGGGATGAATGGGCCGATGCCGATGGCGAACTGGGACCTATCTACGGCCATCAGTGGCGTGCCTGGGATACCGGCGATGGCGGTCATATCGACCAGATGACGCGCGCGGTGGAAACGCTGCGGCGCGATCCGGATTCGCGGCGCGTCATCGTCAGCGCGTGGAATGTGGGGCAGTTGCACAACATGGCGTTGCAGCCCTGCCATGCGTTATTCCAGTTTCATGTTGCGGCGGGGCGGTTGTCCTGCCAGTTGTATCAGCGCAGCGCCGACGTATTTCTGGGCGTGCCGTTCAACATCGGTTGCTATGCGCTGCTCACGCATCTGGTCGCGCAGCAGACCGGGCTTGAACCCGGTGATTTCATCTGGACGGGTGGCGACTGCCATCTGTACGCCAACCATCTGGAGCAGGCCGATTTGCAGCTTTCCCGTGAGCCGCTGTCGCTGCCCAGTCTGACGATTCGGCGGCATGCGCCGAGCCTTTTCGACTACACAGCAGAGGACATTGAATTCGTGGACTATCGACATCACGCGCCGATCCGTGCGCAGGTAGCGGTCTGATCATGGCCAAGGCAAAAATCATCAAGACGGCGCCCGATCCCACATTGCCCAGCCCCTGGCTCGTGGTGCGGCGTTCGAAGGTCCACGGGAATGGCTGCTTTGCGCGCAAGTTCATCCCGAAGGGCACGCGCATCATCGAATACATCGGCGAGCGCTTGTCGCACAAAGAGGCCAACGACCGCTACGAAGACGCCGACGAGAACGACAATCACACCTTCCTGTTCACGGTGAGCAATCGCGCCGTGATCGACGGCACCAACGGCGGCAATGATGCGCGCTGGATCAATCACAATTGCGACGGCAATTGCGAGTCGGATGTCGAGAAGGGCCGCGTGTACATCGACGCGATACGCGACATTCCCAAGGGCGAGGAATTGGGATACGACTACCGCATCGGCCGCGATCGCAGCGATCCGCTGAATGTGGACGAGATTTACGCCTGCCGCTGCGGTTCGCCCAAGTGCCGGGGCACGATGCTGTGGCCGGCCAAGCGCCCGAAGCCGCGCAAGCGCAAGAAGGCCAAGGGGAAGGTTGCGGTCAAGGGGAAGAAGAAGGGCAAGAAGGCCGCAAAGGGCAAGAGCGCCGCCGCCAAGCGAGGCAAGCGCGGCAAGCGGGCAAAGAACGCCGCCGCGCGCCGGGCGTGAACCCTTCGCTGCGGTGGGTATGAGGCTCAGCGCAGTCGTTGCCGCGACCGAAAACGATGTGATCGGTCGCGGCAATCAGATGCCGTGGCATCTGCCGGCCGATCTGTCGCATTTCAAGCGACTGACGCTGGGCAAGCCGGTGTTGATGGGGCGGCGCACGTTTGAGTCCATCGGCAGGCCGTTGCCGGGGAGACTCAATCTGGTGCTGTCGCGCCGGGGGTTCGCCGCTTCGGGTGTGGTGACGGTGAGTACGCTGGATGAGGCGATGCGCGCGGCGAGCGATGCGCCGGAAATGGCTGTGATCGGCGGGGCGGATGTTTTTCGCTTGGCGATGCCGCAGCTCGATGTGCTGTATCTGACGCGCATCCATGCGCACCTTAATGGCGATACGTTTCTGCCGCCGCTCGATCCGGCGCAGTGGCGCGAGGTGTCGCGCGAATGGCGCGCGGCGGATGAGCGCAATGTTTATGCGATGAGCTTCATCACCTTGGAGCGCATCAAGCGCTGATCGGGTCCAGACGTTCGGCGATCAACTGATCGGCGCGGTGCAGATCGGGCGTGAAGTTATCCGGTGCGTGCTCGGGCACCAGCGCATCGAGAATGTGTTGCTGCACGGCTCCGCGTTGTTGTGCGATGGCGTAGGGGATGCGGTCGTGGAACATCACCATCGCATAGCGGGGAATGAAGCGCTGCGGATGACGCCGTTCCAGCGTCATCGCCAATTCTTTCTGTACCTGAAAGCGATGATCGAGCACCGTGTCGCGCATTTCCCCGTAGTTTTCCAGCGAGATGGCGGCGATGGCTTCGGTGTCGGGCTTGCGCGTGTGCTCGAAGCGGGCAAAGGCCGTGCTCGTGTCGGCGGTCAATAGCTCATCGAGAATCCGGCAATCCTCGAAGGCGCAGTTCATGCCCTGACCGTGAAAGGGCACGATGGCGTGCGCCGCATCGCCGATCAGCGTGATGCGCTCGTCTTCGCGCCAGCGCGGGCAGTGGACGGTGGCAAGCAGTCCCTGGGGATGCGCGAGGAATTGCGCCGTGAGGTCTGGAATCAACTCGATGGCCTGGGGGAACTCGCGTGCGAAGAACTCGCGGATCGCAGCCGCGTTGCGCAGTGTGTCGAAGCTCGGGTTGCCCGAGCGCGGCAGGAATAGCGTGGCGGTGAAACTGCCATCGGCATTGGGCAGCGCGATCAGCATGAAGCCGCCGCGCGGCCAGATGTGCAGCGCATCCATCGCAAGCTGCGGTTGGCCTTCGCGCAGCGGAATCACCAGTTCCTTGTAGTCGTGATCGAGGCGATCTTCACGCACGGTGAAGTGGCCGCGTTCGGCCAGTGCATGTCGCAGCGCCGAACCGCCGCCGTCTGCGCCGATGATGCGCTCGGCAGCGTGCGTGAATGGCCGGTCGCTGTGCGCCTCGCGTAGCAGCACATCGCCGTTGTCGGCAAGGCCGGTGCAGGGGGTGTTGAAGTGCAGGCGAACGCCGGGCAAGCGCCGCGCGGCTTCGATCAGCCGCTGCGTCAATGCGGCGCGCGAGATCGAGTAGATCACTTCATCGTCGCGCTGGCCGTAGCGACTGAACAGTTCGCCGCCATCGGGTTCGTGCAGCATGCGGCCACGCATCGTCACCATCAGGTCGGCGATGTCGTTGAACACACCCGCTTCGCGCAAGGCGCGGATGCCGCGCGCCGCCAGCGCCAGATTGATGGAGCGGCCCGCTTCGGCGGGCGTCGTGCGCGGGTCGCCCCGGCGCTCGAACACTTCCACGCTGTAGCCGCGCCGCGCCAGCAGGATGGCGCTGAGACAACCGGCTGGGCCGCCGCCGATGACAGTGAAGTTCATCGCAGGTTCAGCGCCTGATCCAGAGCTTGAATCAGCCGCGCGATGTCATCGAAGCGGTTGTACATCGGCACGGGCGCGAAGCGCAGCACGTCGGGTTCGCGCCAGTCGCCGACGATGCCGAGCCGTTGCAGTGTGTCGAACACGCGGCGGCCTGTGTCGCGGCCTGCGCGCACGCGCAGCGACAACTGGCAGCCTTGGCGTTGCGGTTCGGGCGGCGTGATGCACTGTAGTGCTTCAGCGAAGCGCAGAGTCACTTCACGTCGCAGCAGCGCGTTCATCGCCAGTGATTTTTGTCGCAGACGCTCGATGCCGGCTTCATCGAACAGTGCCAGCGAAGCGATCAATGGCGCGGCCGAGAGAATGGGAGGATTGCTCAATTGCCACGCCGCTGCGCCGCTGGCGGGGATGAATTGCGGCTCCATGCGAAAGCGTGTGGCCGGGTCGTGGCCCCACCAGCCCGCCAATCCGGGCAATGTGGCGCGCGAGTGCCTGGAGTGCACGAAAGCGCCGGCAATCGCGCCGGGGCCGGAGTTCAGGTATTTGTAGCTGCACCACACGGCGAAGTCCGCCTGTGCGTCGTGCAGCGACAGCGGCAGATTGCCGATGGCGTGCGCGAGATCGAAGCCGCACATCGCGCCAGCGCGGTGTGCTGCTGCGACGATTCGCGGCAGGTCGAAGGCTTGGCCGGTCAGATATTGCACGCCGGGCCAGAGCACCATTGCAATTTGCTCGCCCTGAGTTTCGAGCAGTGCTTCCAGCGTGGCTTCTTCGGTGAGATCAGACCCCGGCGCAGCGTGCAGTTCAATCAGCGCTTCATCCGGATCAAGACCATGCCATTGCAACTGACTGGCAACCGCGTGCCGGTCGGAAGGAAAAGCGCCGGCTTCGATCACGATGCGATGACGGCGTCCCTGCGGGCGATAGAAACTCGCCATCAGCAGATGCAGGTTCACCGACAGCCCGTTCATCGCGACGACTTCATCGACCGATGCGCCGGTCAGCCGTGCCAGCGCAGGGCGCAGCGCTTCGGCATAGTCGATCCACGGGCGCGGGCCTTCGTGATGGCCTTGCACGCCGAGCGCTTCCCAAGTCGATAACTCTTGATCCACCAGCGTGCGTGCTGCGCGCGGGGCAAGACCCAGTGAGTGCCCGCAAAGATAGGTGAGCGTTTGGCCCTGCGCGTTCACCGGCAATACGAAGGCATCGCGCAGGTGAGCCAGAGCGTCGCGTTCGTCCAATGCCTGTGTTTCGCGGTACAGCGATTCAATGCTCATCGGGAGTGGGCTCATGGATTCGCCAGCGGCAGATACAGTGGCCGGCTCGGCACGGCATCGCCGGTGAAGGCGGGCAACTGGATTTGCACGGCGCAAGGTCCGTCTGGCAACGAGGCGGGAAAGTGCGCCAGTTCGGTGATCGTGCACAGCGGGCGCGTGGCTTCATCTTGCTGCACGCTGCCTGCGGGCAGGCCGAAGAAGATGCGGTGCGCGGTGAGTCGCCCTTCGTCTTCGCTGCGATCCACCGAAGGCAGATCGATGATCAGATGTTCGATGCCACGGCGCACGATTTCTTCAGCGGCCTGGCGCGTGAGATAGGGCGGAACATCGGCTTGAACATTCGCGCCGCGCACGCGCAGCAGCAGCGCTCGCGGCGTGATCGGCAGCGTCGCAGGCCAGGCGCTGCGCAGCGCGGCCCGCGTAATCAGTTCATCGCCGGGTTGTGGCGGTGGATGAGAGTCTTCGTCGCTGTGTTCGGCTGAAGTCACCGCAACGCTGA
>JAITMN010000039.1 GCA_031277355.1 Nevskiaceae bacterium
CGCTGCCGCCCGGTCAAACCACCCAGCGCCAGCACCGCGCCCACGGCGAGCACCGCCACGCAAGCCGCCAGCGCCATCCAGCGCTGACGCCGCCGCTGCTGCACGCCGGCCATCCACTGTGCATGCACCTGCGCGCGGATGCGGGCCGCAGCATCCTCCGGCACCAGCGCACGCCGACCGGCCTGACGCAGCAGATGCTCAATGGCGTCCATCACGCTCCCCTTGCGGCATTGCTCAGCTCGCCAAACGCCTCACGGAACGCGCCGCGCGCCCGTTGCAGCAGCGATTGCGTGGCAATCACGCTCTGGCCCAGCCGGTCGGCAATCTCCGCCACCGAAAGCCCATCGATGTACTTCCATTCCAGCGCATCGCCATAGGAACCCGGCAGGCCGTCGAGCGCCACCTGCACCAGTCGCAGCAATTCGCCGCGAGCCTGCTGCACCTCCGGACGCAGCCCCGGATCACCCTCCAGGCTCTCCAGCGCCGCGGCAATCGCGGGGTCGTCTTCCACAAAAACCTCCACCCGGTCGCGCCGTTGCTGGCGACGCCAGTGATCGGATATCGCATTGCGAGCCATCTGGCACAGCCAGGTGAACAGCGCCGCCTCGCCCCGATACCCGTCGATATTCCTCATGGCCCGCGACAACACTTCCTGGCAGACCTCCTCGGCAACGCTGGCATCCCGGCCCACGCGCGGCAGCACGAAACGGTAGGTGCGCGGCAGATACTCGCGAAAGAACTGGTCGAACGCGCGCTCCTGCCCCTGACGCATGCGCTCAATCAATTGCCGGTCGGCTGTGTTTTGTGTCATCACTTGAGTCATTAGACGCCCGCCCGGGGCCAATCCATCGTCCCGCCCGCTGGCGCACGCGCAACCGGGGCCGGATAATCCGCGATTCTTCGCAACACGATAACACCCAGGCCCATCATTCATGTCCGACACGCTTACCCCGGCCGAAGCCGCTCTGCGCGAGGCCGCCTTCGAATATCACCGGCAGCCCACCCCCGGAAAGATCGCCCTCTCCCCCACCAAGCCGCTGACCAACCAAAGAGACCTCTCGCTGGCCTACTCGCCCGGCGTGGCCTACCCCTGCCTTGAAATCGCCGCCAATCCATCCACGGCAGCCGAGTTCACCTCGCGCAGCAATCTGGTCGGCGTGATCACCAACGGCACGGCGGTGCTGGGTCTGGGCGACATCGGTCCGCTGGCGGCCAAGCCGGTGATGGAGGGCAAGGGCTGCCTGTTCAAGAAATTCGCCGGCATCGACGTGTTCGACATCGAACTGGCCGAGCGTGACCCTGATCGGCTGGTGGACATGATCGCCGCGCTGGAACCCACGCTGGGCGGCATCAACCTGGAAGACATCAAATCGCCCGAATGTTTCGTGATCGAACGCAAGCTCAGCCAGCGCGTGAACATTCCGGTGTTTCACGACGATCAGCATGGCACGGCCATCATCTCGGCCGCAGCGATCCTCAATGGCCTGGAGTTGGTAGGCAAGGACATCGGCAAGGTGAAGGTGGTGGTGTCCGGCGCTGGCGCAGCGGCCATTGCCGTGCTCGATCTGCTCGTGGCGCTGGGATTGAACCGCGCCCATGTGTGGGCCTGCGATTCCAAAGGCTTGATCTACGAAGGCCGTGGCGATTCGGCGAACTCGGAGAAGAAGCGTTACGCGCAGACCACTGCGCTTCGCACGCTGGCCGACGTGATGCCGGACGCCGATGTATTTCTTGGCTGCTCCACCGGCGGCGTGCTGACGCAGGACATGGTGCGCGGCATGGCCTTGCGCCCCATCATCCTCGCGCTTGCAAATCCGGAGCCGGAGATTCGGCCCGAGTTGGCAAAAGCCGTGCGCCCGGATTGCATCATCGCCACGGGCCGTTCGGACTATGCCAATCAGGTCAACAATGTGCTGTGTTTCCCCTACATCTTCCGTGGCGCGCTCGACTGCGGCGCAACGAAGATCACCGCGCAGATGAAACTGGCCTGCGTGAAGGAAATCGCCGAGCTTGCCAAGGCCGAAGTCAGCGAGGAAGTCGCCAATGCCTATGCGGGGCAAGACCTCTACTTCGGCGAGGAATACATCATCCCCAAGCCCTTTGATTCTCGATTGATATTGAAGATCGCCCCTGCCGTGGCGGCCGCAGCAGCAGCATCGGGCGTGGCGACGCGGCCCATCGATGATCTGGCGGCCTACACCGCGCGGCTGGCGCAGATGTTTTCCTCCGCAGGCATGCTCACCGGCCCGGTGTTCACCGCCGCGAAGATGTCCTCGCACAAGCGCATCGTGTTTGCCGAAGGCGAAGACCTGCGCGTGCTGCGCGCGGCGCAGATTGCCGTGGACGACGGCATCGCCTCACCGATGCTGATTGGCCGGCCATCGGTGATCGAAGCGCGCATCGCCAAGGCGGGCCTTCGAATGAAGCTGGGCACGGATGTAATCTGCGTGAATCCGGATGATGATTCGCGCTTCCGCCAGTATTGGCAGAGCTACCACCGCATCATGGGTCGCGCCGGCGTCAGTCCCGATGCGGCCAAGGCTGCGGTGCATCGTTCCACGACGATCATCGCCGCGCTGATGATGAAGCTCGGCGACGCCGACGGCATGCTCTGCGGTCTGCATGGCCGTTTCGATGCGCATCTGGAAAACATCCGCGACGTGATCGGCGTGCGCTCGGGCGAAACCGCGCTCGCCACATTGAACGCGCTGACGATAGGCAAGCGCACGCTGTTCATCGCCGACACCTATGTGAACGAAACGCCGTCGGCCGAGTTGCTCTCGCGCATTGCCTTGCAGTCGGTGGCCGAAGTGCGGCACTTCGGCATAACGCCCAAGGTGGCCTTTCTCTCGCACTCCAACTACGGTTCCTCGCGGCGCGAATCGGCCAAGCGCGTGCGCGAGGCGTTCGAGCGCTTCCGCCACGCCGCGCCGGAGGTGGAATGTGATGGCGAAATGCACGGCGACGCGGCGCTGTCGGAGGCCATCCGCAAAGCCAATCTGATGGACAGCAGTCTTTCGGGTGAAGCCAACATCCTGATCTGCCCGAACATCGACGCGGCCAACATTCTCTTCAATGTATTGAAACCGCTGGGCGGCGAAGGCACCACAGTGGGCCCGATATTGATGGGCGCAGCGCAACCGGCGCATGTGCTGACGCCCTCTTCCACCGTGCGCCGCGTGCTGAACATGACGGCGCTGACGGTGGCGCAGGCAGGGTTTGGCGCAATGGTGACGGCGCGGCG
>JAITMN010000107.1 GCA_031277355.1 Nevskiaceae bacterium
TCGCCCGCAGCGGCGAAATCGGGCACGGGTTGTCCGGCCTGCTTCATGCCAGCGACAAAGGCTTTCATCGCCAGCGGCACGCCCGGCCCGGAAAGGTCCCGATAGCGTTTGTAGATGAAGCCATCGCGCAAATCAGCCAGTTGCGCTTCTTCGGTTTGAGCTTTCTTCGCGCAGCTTGTCAGCGGCAGGATGAACAGCGCGAACAGGATGGCAAGGGCGATTCGTTGCAGTTTGCAGGACACTTGTTTCACTCTCCGTACTGGACGCCATCTATCCACCCGGACGCAGCCGGGAGCGCCAAGCGAAACACGGGTTGCAGGATGTTGCGATCAATGAGTTCAAGCACTGCGTCCACACCGCCCTGAGAGTTGCGAAGCAGAAACATTGCTTCGGCGACCACCGCCTCGCAAGTCAGCAGCGGCGGCTGCAACCGGCCAAATGTGTCGACCGCCCATTGATGCCAGCGATCACGTCTGTTGAGAAATGCGACAACCGGCCCGGTATCGGCGATGACGCACGACACGCCATCACCGCCCGAAGCGTATTCTTCGGGATGGTATCGGTCAATCGAAGAGGGGGCTTGCTTTGTCGTATTCATTTGAATACTATTGAATACAAATGAAACCGACCGCCACAATGATCCCCATCTCCGGCCGCCTGCCAGAAGACCTCTACCAATGGTTGTCTGGCCTGCCGCTGGAAGGCGCCACGACATTCAGCGACAAGGTGCGCGAAGCCATTGCCACACTGAAGCGCCTGCACGACGGCAGCGCCGACTACGTCGGCGCACTGGCGATGCACCGCGACCTGGCCCGCCCGGTGCGGGACGATCTGGCAGCGCTTGAACGCGATGGCGCTCCCCATTCCGAAGTGCTGGCGGCAATGCTCGAACACATCCCCGCTCTCGGTGCCACGCTGCAATCGGCGCGTCTGCGCACGCCGGAAGACGCCGGCGCGCTGGAAGCCCAGCTCACACGCCGCGTGCTGCAACTTGCCGAAACACTGCTGCGTCAGATGTTGACCACCGATGCCGCTGCCTACGATCCTCAGGTTGTGAGGCACAATGGACGCCGGCTCGTGGAATTGATACAGCGTATT
This sequence comes from Nevskiaceae bacterium, assembly GCA_031277355.1. Taxonomy (GTDB): domain Bacteria; phylum Pseudomonadota; class Gammaproteobacteria; order Steroidobacterales; family Steroidobacteraceae; genus ZC4RG30. The sequence continues at coordinate 1,099 of JAITMN010000107.1, forward strand.
GCCCCATCCTCTTGAGTCTGAAGGGAGACAACCATGACCGACAGCCTGGGTACTCGCGTCGCGCGTCTGATCGCCGGCGGCGCTCACGCCCTAGTGGACCGTATGGAAGACGTGGCCCCCGTGGCCGTGCTCGAACAGGCTGCCCGCGAGGTGGATCAGCTTACCGATGAGGTACGCGCCGAACTCGGCACGGTTACTGCCAACCGGCATCTGGCCCAGCAACAGCACCTGAACCTGAACCGCGAACACGAACAACTGCACGCCTCCATCGAGGCCGCGTTGGCTGCGGGCAAGGACGATCTTGCACGCACGGCCATCGCTCGCCAGATCGACATCGAAGCGCAGCTTCCCGTGCTCGAAGCTTCGTTGACCGAAAGGTTGACGAAGGAAAAAGAGCTTACCGGCTACGTGGATGCGCTGCTCAGCAAGCGGCGCGAAATGGATACCGCGATCCGCGACTTCGAAGCCTCGCGCCACCAGGCAGCGGCGCCAAGTCTTGAGGGCGCGACAAGTCCGGTGGCGCAGCGGCTTCAAGACGCGCAGGCCGCCTTCGACCGCACACATCAACGTCACACCGGGCTCGACGCGATGGGCCGTCAGGCCAGCGTCGAACAAACGGCGAAGCTGCGTGAACTGGGCAAGCTCGTGCGCGACAACAAGATCAACGAACGTCTGGCGGCATTGAAGGCCAACCGTTCGTGAGCAGCGTGTTCACCGCCGGACAGACTTGGCCGTTCGGCGCGGCGCTGCTGCTGATGCTGTTCCTCTGCGTGCTGGAAGGTGTGGGCTTGCTGGTTGCGCACGGCCCTTCGCAATGGCTCGAAAGCCTGATACCGGATACTCCCGACGGAGTGGACGGCCCGCTGGGCTGGCTGCACTTGGGCAAGGTGCCGGTGATGGTGTTGCTGATCCTGTTCCTCATCGGCTTTGCGCTGAGCGGCTATCTGATTCAGGCAATCGCCATGTCGTTGAGCAGCCATATGCTGCCCGCGTGGCTGGCGAGTATTCCGGCAGCGCTCGCCGGATTGTCGATCACCAGCGCATTGGGCGGCCTGATCGGACGCATCATTCCGCGCGATGAAAGCAGCGCCATCAGCGAACAGCAACTCGTCGGCCGCGCCGGCGTGGTGGTGCGCGGCATCGCACGCACGGGCTTTGCGGCCGAAGCCAAAGTGCGCGACACGCGCGGCGGCACGCATTATGTGATGGTAGTGCCAGACCTGCCCGAGCAGGTGTTTGAAGAAGGCGCCAACGTGTTGCTGGTGAGAAAAGACGGCGTCAGCTTCCGTTGCATCCTGAACCCGCATCCCGAACAACTTTAGTTTCGCAAGGTATCCACCCATGTTCGACAACCTCATTAATTTGGCCATCCCAGCCGGCGCCGCGCTGCTTGGACTGCTGTTCATCGGCCTGGTGTTCGCACGGCTATACCATCGCGCCACCAAGGAAACCGCTTTCGTGCGCACCGGCCTCGGCGGTCAGAAGGTGATCATGGACGGCGGCGCCGTCGTGTTGCCGGTGTTTCACGAAATCATCCCGGTGAACATGAACACGCTGAAGCTGGAAGTGGTGCGCAAGGAGGAACAGAGCCTGATTGCACTGGACCGCATGCGCGTGGATGTGGCGGCGGCTTTCTTTGTGCGCGTCAAGCAGACCACCGAGTCGGTGAGCACGGCTGCGCAGACGCTGGGACGCAAGACGCTCGAACCGCAACAACTGAAGATATTGGTCGAAGACAAGTTCGTCGACTCATTGCGCGCCACGGCAGCGACGATGACGATGAAGGAGTTGCAGGACAAGCGCCGTGAATTCGTGCAAGCAGTACAAAACGCGGTGGCCGAGGATTTGGAAAAGAACGGTCTGGAACTGGAATCGGTATCGCTGACCAGCCTCGATCAAACGGCCAAGGACTTCTTCAACCCCAGCAATGCCTTCGATGCCGAGGGCCTCACCCGTCTGACGCAGGAAACCGAGACGCGCCGCAAACAACGCAACGATGTGGAGCAGGACACCGAGGTGCAGGTGCGCGCCAAGAATCTCGAAGCCGAGCGCCAAAAACTCGACATCTCCAAACAGCAGGAATTCGCCACGCTGTCACAGCAGCAACAGATTGCCAACGCGAAGGCCGAGCAGGTGGCCGAGATCGCGAAGATCGAGGCCGAACGGCATCGCGAGGCCGAGGAAGTGCGCATCAATGCCGAACGTCTGGTGAAGGAAAGACGCATCGAAGCCGACCGCACCGTCAACAGCGCTGAAATCGACAAGAACCTGACCATCCAGAAGAAGCAGATCGAATCCGATCGCGAAACGAGGATCAAGCAGGCAGAGCAGCGGCAAGCGGTTGAGCTTGCCAATCAGGACGCAGCCATTGCCATTGCCCGCAAGTCAGAGGAACAATCGCAAGCCGATACGGCGGCCAACACCGCACTGGCCGAGTCGGTGCGTTCGGAGGAACTCGTCAAGACCGCGCGTGAAGTGGTGGTGGCCGAGCGCGGCAAGTCGATTCAACTGATCGACGCCTCGCGCGAAGCCGAGCAGCAGGCCATCGCAATCAAGGTGCGGGCGCAGGCCGAACGCGAAGCTGCGGAAAACCGCGCGCTGGCGGTACGCACCGAAGCCGAGGCAAACAAGGCCGCCGCACTGGCCCAGGCCGAAGGCATCGCGGCGATCAATGAAGCAAAGAACCGGCTCGGCGCTGCGCAGATCGATCTGACGGTGCGGATGCAACTGATTCAGGCATTGCCGGAAATCATTGCGCAGGCGTCCAAGCCGCTGGAAAAGATAGATTCGATCCGGCTGTTTCAGGTCAATGGATTGCCGGGCGCGCCGGGAGGCTTGGGCGGCGAATCCGGCGGCACGGCCGACGCTGGCGTCAGTTCGGGCGGCACTCTGCCCGAGCAGGTGATGAATTCAGCGCTGCAATATCAGGTGGCCAAACCCATCGTCGATGCCATCATGAAGGATGCCGGACTCGCCAATCCTTCTCTCAGCGGCATCGCTCAGACGGTGGCGCAGATGGTGGCACCGTCGCGCGATGGCGGTGCCGGTCACGGGAAGAAACACGAATAGAGTCGAAAGGCTTGCGCATTTACTTGCGTCGATACGACGCCAGTGTGGCGGCGAGGCTCTGCGGCTACTGCGCAGCGGCCTCCGCCGCCTCCAACCACCGACTCTATCCTCAACACGCAACGTTTCATCTCGCCTGCAATTCCTCGTGCAAAAACGCCGCCACATCCTGAATGTTCTGCTCGTTCAATAAATCCGGATACATCTTCGGCATCGGCGCGCGCGGCTCTTTCAGATAATTGATCGTCGCAGGCCGATCAAGCCGCGATGCCAATGTGGACAGACGCTTGTCTGCGATCAAGTTGCCATCGGGACCATGACAAGCCTCGCAAACCTGCCCGTACAAACGCCGTCCCGCCGCCACATTGGGCGAACCGTTGCCGCCTGCGGCAGGCCGCAACATGGCCGGCTGCGCGCCCGCAACGGGCTTGGCGTCAAGCGCCATGATCACCACGCTCGGAAAGCCCAGATCGCCGAAGGCATTGCGCGAGATATTGCCCGCTGCAAACGCCACATATTGTTTGCCGTCCTGCTCATAAGTCACGACGCCGCCGGCCATCGCGCCGCCTGCGCTGGCTTTGTGCAACACGTTGCCGGTGGCGCTGTCGAACACCAGCAGATTGCCGGCCAGATCACCCGCGAACGTGATGCCGCCCGCCGTTGGCGTAATGCCCGCCACCACCGGCTTCTCCGCGTGATACTTCCAGCGCACCGCGCCGGTTTCCCAATCCACCGCCGTGATCCATCCGGTGGAATCTCCCACCGGCTCGACGGTGCCACCGAATGAAACCGCGCCGGGGGAATACTCCGTGGTACCCAGCTTGATCAGAAAGCACACATCCACCGCGCCCACCACCAATTGCTTGCGCACGGGATCAAACGCCGGTCCATTCCACTCCACACCGCCCGCATAGCCGGGGCAAACCGTCACGCCTTCACGCGGGATATCTTTTGGCGGCAGTTGCACTGTTGTTACCGGCGTGCGGAATACCCGCTGCTTCTGATCGCGGTCCACCGCAGTGAGATGGCCGTCCTTGCCACCAATCACCACCAGATCACGCGCATTGTTCGCGCGATACAGCACCGGCGCAGCGGCGATGTCGAAGTCGAGCGCATCGCGCGGCGCAACCTGATGCCACCACTTCAACTGACCCGTGCGCGCATCGAGCACCACCACCGAATTCGTGAACAGGTTGTCGCCCGGACGATAGGCCACGTCGAGGTCAGGCCAGGGATTGCCCACCGGAACGAACAGTTCGCCCGTTGTGACATCCAGCGACATCGTGCCCCACACACCGCCACCGCCGGTCTTCGCAGACTCCGGCCGCAGCCA
>JAITMN010000109.1 GCA_031277355.1 Nevskiaceae bacterium
GTCGATATTGGCGGGCATGAAGTCCTCGCGCGCATCACCCCTGCGGCAACGCGCGAATTGGGGTTGGCGCCGGGCGCGCAAGTCTGGGTGTTGGTCAAAGCCGTGCAAGCAGGTGGGCACTCCTTTGCGACCCCGCCTGCACGCTGATTGTGACGGCTACAGTTTCGCGGCGGTGCTGGGCGCGGCGCTGAAGTCGCCGGTCAGATAACCCACTGCCGCCTTGAACTTGCCGCCGTAGTTGGCATCGAGCGCAGCGTCCACCGCATCCTTCAACGCAGCGGGAATCGTGGGGAAGCGACCCCACTCATCGCCGGGGTGCTGGAAGTTGCTCAGGATGTACGTCCAGCCGTTCAGCGCATCCACCGCATGCAGACCGGTGGATTCAGCGCCTGCCGGAGTGGACAACAATCGCTGCAAGCTGCCGGTATCGACGTTGTAAGCCCACAGAAAATTGTTCAGGTGGTTGCCGCTGTCTTCACCAATGAACAGCGTGCGCAGGCTTTGCGAGAATTTCAGATTGTCGGGGCTTGCGATATTGTCCGGGTCACTGGTGTTGCCCAACGCATCGCCCGCAGCAAGGTCCTCGCCGGTAATCAGCACGGCAGTGCTCTGCGGAACCCACTGGCTGTTGATGGCATTGCCGTCGGAGTCCACCTGACCCCCGGCCAGGAAGTGCTGCAGCACGCAACCGGCATTGACGCGCTTGGGAAAGCGGATGTTGTGCTCGGCGACGTAACCACCGCCGGTGTTGTCTACCACCATAGAATCGGTGATGTTGGCAATTGCCGAATAGGCGATCTTGTCCGCAGCGTTCACCGTCGTGCCTTCCATCTTCGAAAAGCCCATGCTGCCGCCCTTGAGCCCCGCGTAGCGATGAGTTTCGAGAAAGGCTGCCGCCTTCAGCGTCCGCGCATCATTGCCCGCCAGCTTGACGAAACGCCTGGTCCTGTTCAGCGTCAAGGGCACATAGTCGCCCGTGCCGGGGTCGTCGGCTTTCACGTCCATGATGTCCGTGGGCTTGATTCTGTCGATGTTCACCAACGCTTCGATCTCGGCGCTGGTGGCCGAACCCAGCTTGATCCACTGAATCGTCGCGGCGCTGGCTTTGTCGACGGACTGATCGCTCAGCACGGAGGTGTACCTGGCCACATACAACGTGCCGGAAGACAAATCACGCTCGCGGTCGGCGATGAACATGAACAGACCGCCATTGCTGTAATCATCGCCCATCAACGCGGTGCGATTGTCCGGCATCACCTCGATCAACTCATGCGAGATGCGGCCCAGACAAAAGTGCTTCTTCGCCGTGCCGGTGCCATCGGGATTGACGATGATCTCCGGAATGTGGCCATAGTTGTAGGGCGAGAGCCGGGGATCATCGGCGCTGCCGTAGAACCACTTGCCGAAACCGTTGTCGGGATTGGTCAGGATGCCCAACGACTGACCGCCCTGCCCCAGATTGAAAGCGTCCGGCTCGTACTCCTCGCTCGACAGATGCGTGCCCCACGGCGACAGACTCGCACCGCAGGTGATCCACAATCCATGCACCTGCGACATGTCCACGTTGTGATACTTCACCAGCGTCAGCTTGCCGGTGTCGGGGTCTTGGTCCAGCGTCAGCACGGCAATCGGTGAGGGCAGCGTGCCATACATGCTGGTCGCGCCATCCTGCGCGAAGGTGGTGTACTCGAATTGCACCACCGCAAACACGGCGTTGCCCTTGACGCCAGCCACATTGGCCCCTTCCACGCTCAGCAGCGAAGCCCCATCCGGCGCATCCGAGAAGAACTGCCGCGGCGTGGCGCCGAAGGTGTCGATGATCGGATTGTTGTTCACATCGTAGTAGCCGGCGGCCAGCATTGTGCCGCCATTTCCATCCGGCACTTCATCGCCGGTGAGGAAGAAGGGCTGATAGGCCAAATCATAAGTGGTCTTGCTGCCGTCGCTGAGTTCCACCACCAACTGCGACTTCACTGTGGTTGAAGCCAATGCAGCCGGATCGCTGGCCGCAGGTGCATCCATGCCGACGAAGGTCGCGGACTTGAACTCAACCGGAGCCGGTGGAGGCGGGTTGACCCCGCCGCCAGAAGGAGCCGGTGGCGACGCGGGAGAATCATTGCCGCCACCGCAGGCGGTGAGCATCGACGTGGCAGCCGCACCCAAGGGGAGCAGCACGGGCGTGCGCGCCAGAAATTTCAGAATCTGGCGACGTGGAGCATTGCAGGCAAGGTCGGACATGTTGTGGCGTTTCCTGTATCGGTGGTGGGCTCTTGCGTTCAACGCATGCTAGAGCCTCGCCATGACAATTCGATGAAGCACGCGGCCACAAAATTTTTCCGTAACGTTTTCACAGTCTGTTTGTAGTCATCTCGACACCGTCTTGACATATCACGCGCTTAGCTTTGCGCGTGGCGTCCATTCGGATACGCCACGTTGCATCCATGTTTGATTACTTCAGAGAGGTTTGGACAATTCCCATGAAAACGAAATCCTTACGCAGCGCACTGAGCGTCTCGACGGCAGCGTTGATGCTGGCCTTGAGCGCCTGTGGCGACGACAAGATCACGCAAGCCGATCCGCCAGGTCAGGGCGACAATCCGGGCGGCAGTGAAATGCCCGGCGGTGGCGAACTCCCGGGTGGCGACGACAACCCCGGTGTTGATGATCCGGCATTGCCCGCTCCTTCCGGAGACGTGCAACTGCTGGCCACCGGCCAGTTCATCTCGCCCAACGCCATCCCCGGCGCGGTATCGCAATTGATGAATCCGCAGTTGGCCATCAAGCCGGACTTCGTGGTCAGCGGCGCGATCAAGGCTGAACTGAGCCCCGACGGCAACACGCTGGCAGTGCTCACCGCCGGCTACAACACGGTGTACGCCGGCGCAGAAAACAACACGCTGGACCGCGAAACTTCGACCCAGTACATCTTCATCTACGACGTGTCGGGCGAAAACAAGGGCAGCCCGAAGTTCGTGCAGGCGATCAACCAGACCAACGCCTTCAACGGCCTGGTGTGGGGCGGCGATCAGAAGCTCTACGCCAGCGGCGGCGTGGACGACAACGTGTATGTGTACGAGCGCAATTCGATTGTGCCCACGGCGCACTGGACGCAAAGCGCGGTGATTGCGCTGGGTCACAACAACCTGGGTATCGGCTCGGGCGTGCGGCCCAACGCCGGCGGCCTGGGGCTTTCCGCCGATGGCGGCACGCTGGTCGTTGCCAACAACTACAACGACTCGATCACCATCATCAACACTGCCAACAACACGGTGGTGTCGGAATACGACCTGCGTCCGTTCAACACGCAGCGCGATGAAGGCGCACCCGGCGGCGCGTATCCGTGGGCGGTGAAGATGAAGGCCGACGGCACGACGTTCGTCTCATCGGTGCGCGATCGCGAGGTGGTGGTGCTGAATCTGTCGAACCCGGCAGCGCCGCAGTTCCTCGCGCGCATTCCCGTTGAGGGCAACGCCTACGACATGGCGCTGTCGCCGGATGAATCGCAGTTGTATGTGGCGGTGTCGAACACCGATGAAATCGCCATCATCAACACGAACAATCTGCGACTGAAGAAGACGATCCATGTCGCCGCCGGCATGAACGATGAAACCGAGTTCAACACGAAGAAGTACAGCGGCCGCGACACGATCAGCGTGTCGGTTGCTCCGGACGGCCGGACTTTGTTCGCGGTGAACAACGGCGACAACTCGATCTCCGTGATTTCGCTCGACGCCGCCAAGGGCGAAAAGGTCACCGGCATGATCCCGACGCTGTTCGCGCCCAAGGCGGTCACGTTCAGTTCCGACGGCAAGAGCATGTACATCGTCAACGGCAAGTCGGTGACCGGCGCAAACCCCGGCCGCGCCTTCGGCCACCAGGGTGAGTACGGCTTCGCGTTGCACAAGAGCAGCCTGATGAGCGCGCCGATTCCCGGCGGCGACACGCTGGCGGAACTGACCCGCCAAGTGAACATGAACAACCACTACTCGGTGGCGCTGACGGACGAAGACAAGCAGAAGATTCGCTTCCTGCGCAACAACATCAAGCACGTCATCTACATCGTCAAGGAAAACCGCACCTTCGATCAGGTTTTCGGTGATCTGGAAAACGGCGCCAACAGCGATCCTTCGCTGACGATGTATGGCAAGGGCATCACGCCAAACGCGCATACGCTCGTCAGCAATTTCGTCACGCTCGACAACTTCTACACCCCCGGCGATGGCTCGATGGACGGCTGGGCGTGGGTGCAGCATGGTCATGTAACGGTCACCGAAGAAATCTCGCAGCAGGAAAACTATGCCGGCGTGAACCGTGGCATGTCGTATGAATCCGAAGGCAGCAACCGTGGCGTGCCGGTGGGCCTGCCCACCACCGCGCAGCGCGACGAAGTGACGGGCGGCAGCTTCTCGACGCGCACCGCCACGCTGCCGGGCGGCACCGCCAACGCGCTGCCGGGCACGGCAAACATCGTGATTCCCGACGCGCCCTACGCCAAGGAAGGATCGAGCATCTATGACGCGGTGCTGGCGGCGGGCCTGACGGTTCGCAACTATGGCCTGGGCAACAACACCGGCGCCATCGGCTCGATCACCGACCCGCTGATCGAACCGTTCGCAGCGCGCGTGGTGCAGTTGCGCTCGCCCGTGGCGTCTTTGTACGCACGGACGGACAACTACTTCCGTGGCTATGACCAGTCGTATCCGGATTCCTTCCGCATGCAGGAATGGGCACGGGAATTCCAGCAGTTCGTCAACAACGGCGACCTGCCCTCGTTCCAACTCGTCCGCATGGGCGCTGACCACACGGGCAATTACGCCCAGAACGTGGGCCAGATGAACACGGCGGAGCGCGAGGTTGCCGACAACGACTACGCGGTGGGCAGGCTGATCGATCTGGTATCGAAGAGCCCGTATGCGAAAGACACGTTGATCATCGCGATCGAGGACGACTCACAGGCCGGTTCCGACCATGTGGATTCGCACCGCTCGCCGATCATCATCGCCGGTCCGTTCGTGAAGAAGCAGGCGGTCATCAGCACGGCCTACACGCAGGTGGATGTATTGCGCACCATCGAAGACATCCTGGGCACGCAGCACATGAACCTGAACACGGCTGCTGCCACGCCGATGCTTGAGGTCTTCGACGTCACTGCCGATAGCGCATGGAACCACGACGCCGTGGCCTCCACCGTGCTGAAGCAAACCAATGTGGGCGCGTTGATCGAGCGGCTCGGATCGCCGTATGCCGAAGGTCCGGATGTCGTGTCGCGGCGCAGCCCCGAATGGTGGGCCAGCCAGACGAAGGATTTGGACTTCTCTGCCGAAGATCGCATTCCTGCGGAGATATTCAACGAAATCCAGTGGCGCGGTGTGATGGGTGATGACAAGCCCTTCCCCGCCTCGCGCACGGTGTTCCCGAAGGCTGCCGAAGACGACGACGACTGAACGATTGAAGGACGATCCCTAAACAAGACCGTCATATCGTTGTTTGAGAATAAGCGCCCCAGACAGAACTGTTCTGTCTGGGGCGTTTTTCATGCAGCCCCAATTCAAGATCGAGTGGATCGAACAATGCAATCAAGAATATCCGTTACCGCGACAATGCTGGCCTGCGCCGCGCTCCCCGGCATCGGCCTTGCGCAAACCGCGCCCGCTCCCGATGGCGGCGAATTCTCAAGTTCCACCCAATTCCTCAGTGCAGTGGTGGTAACCGCATTGCGGCATGAAAAAGAGAATCTGTATGTCCCGTATTCCATCAGCACGGTTTCCAGCGACTACGTGGACGACTTCGGTCCGCGCACCACTCCCGACGTGCTGAATGCCGTGAACGGCGCATTCATTCAAAAAACCAATCTCGGCGGCGGCTCAGCCTTCGTCAGAGGGCTGACGGGCAACCAATCGCTGACGCTGATCGACGGCATCCGTCTGAACAACGCCACCTTTCGCTACGGCCCGAACCAGTACCTCAACACCATCGACCCTTTCACCATCGATCGCATCGAAGTGGCCAAGGGCACCGGCTCGGTTCAGTATGGTACCGATGCGCTCGGTGGCACAGTGCAACTCCTCACACGCAATCCCGAGTTCGCCACCGACCAGCCCGGTTGGAATGCAAAACTGCTGGGCCGAACCATGACCCACGGCATGGAACAGACGCTGCGCGGTCAAGCCGGCTATTCCGGCGAGCGCTTCGCGTTCATCGGCGGCGTTTCGAGCAAGAACTTCGGTGATCTCATCGGCGGCAACGACACCGGCAAGCAATCTCCTTCCGGTTACGACGAATGGTCCGCCGATCTGAAGACCCGCTTTCTGCTGAACCCCGGCGCTGAATTGACGCTCGCCGGCCAGTTCCTGCGGCAAGAGAATGTTCCGGTGTATCACAGCGTGCAGTTGGAGAACTACGCGCTGCGGGAAATGGACCCGCAACAACACGCGCTCACCTACGCCCGGTTGAATCTTCACTCCGACAGCCGGTGGACGCAGGACGTGACGCTCACCGCCTCCTGGCAGCAAAGCCTCGAAGGACGCAACGC
>JAITMN010000199.1 GCA_031277355.1 Nevskiaceae bacterium
GCCGCCGGAGCCGACGCGAACGCCACGCGCGACAACGGCCAGACCGCATTGCACGGCGCAGCGCAGTGGGGATGGACGGATTTTGCCAAGATGCTGGCCGCCACCGGCGCAAAGCTCGACGTGAAAGATCGCGCCGGTGCCACGCCGCTCGACATCGCTTCCGGTCGGTCCGGCGGCACCGGCCGCGCCGGTATCGCCGGGGCTGAAACTCACCCCGAAACGGCTGCCGCGCTGGAAGCGCTGCTCACCGCTTCGACCAAAAATTAAGTTCCAGCTTCAACCCGTTGGGATCTTCGAGAAAGATTTGCCGCAGCCCGATGGCCGGCGAATCGTGCGGATGAAAGTTCAGGCCGTGCCGCTGCAAGCGGCCCAGCAGTTCGTCGTAGTCATCCCCGGTGAAAGCCACGTGATCCAGCGCACCCGTGCCGGGAGCGGGCTTCGTCACCGGGATGCCCAGACGGTTGCTGTGGGCGGTGTAGGTGTCCCAGTCGGCGATGTGGATGCAGGCCGTGCCATCAAGGTATAGCCAGTGCCCGAGAAAGCCCAAATCCGGGCGCGGACCTTCGGCAAAACCCAGCACGTCGCGGTAAAAATCGCGCGTGTGGTCCACGTCATCGGTCATGACGAGGAAATGCTCCATGCGGTTCAGCGGCATGAAGGCATAATGCGACAACTCAGCCACGATTGAGAAGATTTGTTTCGAGGGGGATGGACGATGCGTGCAGCTGTATTCCACGAACTGAAAAAACCGCTGACGGTCGAGACGCTGCCGGACCCCAAGCCCGGCGCGGGCGAAGTGGTGATCGAGGTTTGCCGTTGCGGTATCTGCGGCAGTGATCTGCACCTCACCGAAGATGCGATCTTCGGCGTGCCCGGCGGCACGGTGCTGGGGCACGAATACGCCGGCCGCATCGCCGAAGTGGGCAAGGGCGCCGAGGGCGTGAAGGTTGGCGATCACGTCGCGGTGATGCCGCTGCATAGCTGCGGCAAGTGCGCGGCGTGTCTGGCGGGCGAACCGGCCTGGTGCAGCATCATGCGCGTGGATGGCGGCGGCTATGGCGAGTATTCCATCGCCAAGCCGCATCAATGCGTACCGCTGCCGAAGACCGTCGCGCTGGAAGATGGCGCGCTGGTCGAACCGATGGCCGTGGGATTGCATGGCGTGCGCATGGCAAACAGTCTGCCCGGTGCGCGCGTGCTGGTGATTGGCGCGGGGCCGATTGGTCTTGCCGCCATCTATTGGGCACGGCGTCTGGGCGCAGGCCGCATCGCCGCCACCGCCGGCTCCACGCGCCGCGCTACGCTAGCTCATACGATGGGCGCCGATGTGTTCATCGACCCCAACGACAGCTCTCCCGAGGCCGTCAATCGCGCTCTGGGCGGCTGGCCCGAAGTGGTGTACGAGTGCGTCGGCGTGCCCGGCATGTTGGCGCGAAGCATCGAGCATGTTGGCCCGCGCGGCACCGTGATCGTGTTGGGCCTGTGCTCCAAGCCCGACACCTTCGTGCCCTTTGCGATGGTCGGCAAGGAAGTGCGGATGCAGGCTTCGGCCTTCTACGACCGCCGCGATTTTGAAGTCTGCGCCGACGCGCTGAACAAGGACGTAGACACGCAGCGCGCGATGGTCACCGACATCGTTCCGCTGGAACAGATGCCGCAGATGTTCGAATCGCTGCGCCATCGCACCACGCAGTGCAAAGTGCTGGTCGATCCCCGCCCTCGAAGCTGATCGATCACACCTATGCGACGGGCGCGTCGTCCAGCGCGTCCAGGGTTTTGCGCAATTGATCGCGGTCCAGCGCGTTTTCCCAGCGCGCCACGACGACGGTAGCCACCGCGTTGCCGATGAAGTTGGTCAGCGAGCGACATTCGCTCATGAAGCGATCCACGCCGAGGATCAGCGCCATGCCTTCGATGGGAATTTCCGGCACCACCGCCAGCGTGGCCGCCAGCGTGATGAAGCCCGCGCCGGTCACGCCCGCCGCGCCCTTGGAACTGAGCATCGCCACCGCCAGCAAAGCCAGTTGATGACCCAGCGTCAGATGCGTGTCGGTGGCCTGCGCGATGAACAGCGCCGCCAGCGTCATGTAGATGTTCGTGCCGTCGAGGTTGAATGAATAACCCGTGGGCACCACCAATCCCACCACGGACTTCTCGCAACCCGCCGCCTGCATCTTCGCCATCAACGAAGGCAGCGCCGGTTCGGACGAGGACGTGCCCAACACCAGCAGCAACTCGGCTTTCAGGTAGCGGATCAGCTTGAGTATGGAGAACCCGCACAGGTGCGCAACGCCGCCGAGTATCACCAGCACGAACAGCAAGGAGGTGAGGTAGAACGAACCCACCAGCAACGCCAGGTTCGACAGCACCGTCAAGCCATACTTGCCGATCGTGAACGCAATCGCGCCGAATGCGCCGATGGGCGCGGCCTGCATCAACAGCCGCACCAGCCGGAACACCGGCGCGAGCAGCGCTTCGAGAAAGTTGGCGATGGGACGCCCGGCTTCCCCCGTCAGCGCCAACGTGATGCCGAACAGCACCGCGACGAACAGCACTTGCAGGATGTTGTCGCCCACCAGCGGGCTGAGCAGCGTGATGGGGATGATGTCCATCATGAAGCCCACCAGCGTCAAATCGTGCGACTGGGTCACATAGGTGCGCACCGCGCTTTGATCGAGGTCGGCCACATTCACATGCAGCCCCGCGCCCGGCTGCGCCACATGCGCGACCAGCAACCCCACCACCAACGCCAGCGTGGAGAAAAACAGAAAGTACGCCATCGCCTTGGCGAACACGCGCCCCACCGTGCGCAGTTGCGTCATGCCGCAGATGCCGGTGACGATGGTGAGAAAGATCACCGGCCCAATGGTCATCTTCACCAGTTTGATGAAGGCATCGCCCAGCGGTTTCATCGCCTCGCCGAGCGAGGGCGAGAAATAGCCCAGCAATGTGCCCAGCACGATGGCCACCACCACCTGAAAGTACAGGTGGCGATACAGCGGCAGCCTGCGCGGCGCGTGTGCGGTGTCGGAGGAGGGTGTGTGCATCAGCGATGAACTCTACGACGCCCTGATCGCAGGCGCTGCGAAAAAAGCTGCCAAGGCAGGCTACAGGAGACGATCCGCAGGGGCATTTTCACTTGTCCTGTAACGGGGGGTACCATTTTTGCAGGGTAGCAATCCGCTACGCAAACCCGGCGAGTGGACGCAAAGGCGTGCCTAAGCTACCCTCTGCCGCAGATCAGATGAGACAATCTCCGGTGCCGCCACCTGCACCGCGTGGGGGGAACTGCCGCACCAGTGGCGGCGGGCCAGTGACTCTAACCTTCAAGATAATGAGATCGAATATGCGCTTAAAGACGACATTGACCGGAATGGGCTTGAGCCTTCTTGCAACTGCGTTGCTGACAGCCTGTGGCGGGAAACAACCGGCTGAACAAGCTGCTGCTCCGCCAGTGGCCGACGCAGCACCCGCACCGGAAGCCGCAGCCGCTGCGCCCGCAGCCGCAGGAGGAGGGCGAGGGGGCATGACGCAAGAACGCATGGACGGTCTGGCGCAAAAGCATGCGGGTTACCTCGGCGCGTTGTCCCCGGAGAACCTGGCCAAACCGCGCCCGAAACCACCGTTTGATCTCACGGGCACCTGGTTCGTCGACCTGCGCCGCGCCTTCTCGGATTTCCGCTTCGGCCCGCCGTATCCGGAGTTCTTCGAGCCCGGCCAGACCGCAATGCGTGAGGCCGAAGAAGCCCGCCAGAAGGGCGTGCCTTATCGCGACGTGATCGGTCAATGCTTCCCGGCCGGCATGCCGATGATCATGACGCGCGTGTGGCCCACCAGCATGGTGCAGTTGCCCACCGTCATCTACATGCTGTTTGGCTTCACCAACAGCATGCGCTTCATCTACATGGACGGCCGCGACTTCACCGACCCGGATACCGCCGTGTACACCTACAACGGCGAGTCGCTCGGCCGCTGGGAAGGCGATGCGCTGGTGGTGCATACCAAGTACATCGAACCGAACATGCACTACATCGATTCGGGCATTCCGATCAGCGATCAGTTCGAAATCATCGAGAGGATCACGATGCTGCCCGATGGCGCAACGCTGCACTTCGAATACACGATGACAGATCCGCAGATGTGGAAGGGCGAGTGGAAGAGCACGAAGGACTTCCTGCGCCAGGATTACAGCGACATTCCCGAAGCCGAATGTCTGCCGAACCTGAACGAGAACCTGCCGTCCACCGCCGAAGGGCAGAAGGCCATCGACGAGCGCGCCGCGAACTAGCGGCGCAAGGCAATCCGCCAACAAAAAGGCCGGCATTGTTGCCGGCCTTTTTGTATCAACGAATCATCGCTCAAACACGGCGGGATGCGCCAAAAGCGCCAATCCCGCCGCGAGGCGTGTCAGCAGCGCTTACTTCTTCGCCGCGCCCTGCTGCGCGTCGTAGTTGGTCTGGCCGGGGCCATTGCCGTTCAGCGTCGTGCCATCGGCCAGCGTGATCGAACGGTAGGAACCGCCCGGCTTGCCGTCGCGCAACGGGCTGACCAGCACGCTGACCTTGTCACCCGGCTTCAGCGTGGTGCGCTTCCAGCCTTCGACCATCAGGTTTTGCGGCGCGTTCATTTCGATGGCCCAGATTTCCTCTTTGCCAGCCGCATTGGTCACCGCGACCTTGAACGAGGAGTGCGGGTTGGTCCAGTTGAACTGGGTGATCGTGCCAGTGATCGTGACTGTTTTGCTGCTGTCGAACATCGCGCCGGAGTGGTGAGCCAGTACCGGCGCAGCGACCGCGGTCAGAGCCACCGCAGCAACGGCGTGGAACGGACGAAGTGTACGAATGTTGAGCATGATTACTTTCCTGCTGAGGGTTGCTCGGGGGGAAGAACCGGCACGTTGATGGGGCCGCCACCAGCGCGCGTCATGTCGCCGAGGGTGGAACCATCGGAACGCGTAAGGTTGATGAACAGACCGCCCTTCTTCTGCGTGTCACGCAGCGGGTTGGCCATCAGCGTGATGGGGTCGCCCGGCTTGACGCTGGCTGAGTTCCAGCCTTGCCGCTTGAGGTTGTTCGGGCTGTTGAGCTCGATTTCCCAAACCTCGTTTTTGCCAGCCGTGTTCGGAACCTCGACGTGAATGAATGCGTGGGGATTGGTCCATTGAAAATCCACGACCTTGCCCTTCAGCGTGACTTCGCGAGTCTGGTCGAACATCGCGAAGGAATGGTGGGCAAGAGCAGGCAACGCCAGCCCGGCGGCGCACACCAATAACGAAGCTCTGGTTAATCTCACTCGGTATCCCCCGATTGCACTATTACCAGTTAGAATGATACCACACGGAGTAAGTTCCCATACGGGAACCAGCGTTTCGTCAGTCACTCGTCAGCGATATATTCAAGGGGGTCTTCGATGCGTATTTTTGGAGGATTGGCAGCACTGGGACTGCTTGTTGCGTGTTCAGCGGGCGCCGATCAAAACGCATCTCAGAATGTTTCTCAAGACGCGGCGCAACCGCTCAGCGCCGCCCACCCGAAAGGGCACTACGACGCACTGAATGCGCTGCCCGATTGGGGCGGCGTGTGGGTGCTGGCGCGCCAGCGTCGCGGGCCGAATGATCCTGCCCCCGAACAGCCGGCATTCAAGGGCGAATACCTCGCAAAGCTTGAGGCTTGGCAGAAGGAAGTGCGCGATAACGCCGGCGTGGTGCGCAAGGACCGCTCCAACTGCATGCCGCCGGGCATGCCGGGCATGATGGGCACGGGTCAGTACCCCATCGAATTTCTGTTCACGCCGGGCCGTGTGACGATGCACGTGGAAGCGTGGATGCAGTGGCGCTCGGTGTACACCGACGGCCGCACCCAGCCCGATGACTGGGAAGCCGGCATTTTCGGTTTCTCCGCCGGTCATTGGGAAGGCGATACGCTGGTGGTCGAAACCACTGGCATCAAGCCCATCACCGAATTGCAGACTGGGGTAACGCACGGTCCGAATCTGAAAATCAGCGAGCGCTTCCATCTCGATCCGGAGAACCCGGATCAACTGGTGCTGGAGATGACGCTGGAAGATCCGGATGCGCTGGAAAAGCCCTGGAATCGCCGCTTCGTCTACAACCGGCAACGCGATTGGTCGCTGATCGAGTTCATCTGCGCCGAGAACGATCGCAACCCGGTTGATGCCGAGGGGCATACGCAGTTCGAGTAAGCTTCATTCCCAAGCAGCAGGATCACACCTCATGCTCATGCGAATTCGCCTTGTCGTCACGCTGTGCGCCGCGCTGGTCGCGGGCGCAGCGGCGGCGCATCACTCGCTGTCGGGGCAGTTCGATACGTCGAAGCATTTCGAGATCGATGGCGTCGTCACGCGCGTGAACTGGACCAATCCTCACGTCTACGTGTTCGTCGATGTGAAGGACGCCAACGGCGCGGTGCAGACTTATCGCATCGAGACATTGCCGGTGGCGATGATGCGCAAGGCCGGCCTGACCCAGCAGAAACTGCTCGGCGATGGCCGCGCGGTGAACATCACGGCCCATCCGGCCCGCAATGGCGATCCATTGCTGGGCTACATGCTGGTGCTGAAGATGGCCGACGGGCAAGAGGTGCAATTCAACGCGGTTCCTGGGGCGGAGAAAACCGAATGAACATCATGCGATGCGCGGCTTGTGCGCTGTTGGTGATTTCGTTGCAGGCGGGGGCCGCCGAAGGCAATGTTCCCCGGATGCCCAACGGCAAGCCGGACTTCAACGGCACCTGGGAGAATGGCGGCGGCATCGACTTTGTCCGCCCGGAGACGCGCCCGGATGGTTCGCTGTGCATTTCCGGCTGTGCGCCGCCTCCGCCTCCCGGAACGCTCGCGCCCGGACGCCTGCCGCCAGACCGACCCAAGTACAAGCCCGAATTCCAGGCCCAGGTGAAGGACCTCACCGCCCGGCAACAGCGCACCGATCCGGTGCTGCGCTGCCAGCCGCCGGGGGTGCCGCGCATCGGTCCGCCCGACAAAATCATTCAGACCGCGCGCGAGGCGGTGTTTCTCTACGAGGACGTCTCCGGCCCGTTCTTCCGCATCGTGCCGCTGACGCCGGGCGTCAAGCGCATCGACGACAGCCAGAGCTATCTGGGCGACGCCCAGGGCCGCTGGGACGGCGACGTGCTGGTGGTGGAAACGGGCAATTTCAACGATCTGAGCTGGCTCACCGACGACGGCTCCTTCCACACGACGGACCTGAAGGTCACCGAGCGGCTCACGCGCACGCCGGAGGGCATTTTCTACGAGGCCACCGCCGATGATCCGGCCGTGCTGGCCGAGCCCTGGGTGCTGCGTCCGCGCGTGCTGACGGTGGCCGAGGCGGAGATGTCCGAGCCTGCGCCCTGCGCCGACCAGGACCTTGCCCACATGCAGGACGACTCCTACCACTCCAACCCGCGCTGAATGCGCAGTTGGCGGGCAAGACGAATCCAAATTCCATTCAAGCATTTACGCGCACGCTCCAAAGCCCTAGAATCAGCGGCCCGCTTGGTGGGTCAGGCGGGAGCTAGACGTCGTTAGAGGCCCCTCTGGGGCTTTTTTTTGATGGGAGGGCCTCACGGGGCCCTTTTTTGTTTGCCTGTGCGTTTGGGCTTTGTGGGAGAGAAATGCTGCGCGATCGCCTGATGGAGTTGGTCGAACCGCTTGTCGCCCGTTTGGGCTACGAGCTGGTGGACGTCGAGTTCGTTTCGACCCGCTCGGAAGCGACGCTGCGCGTGTACATCGACCGGTCCGCAGGTGCGGTGATTACCGACGAGGCCCAGACGGTGACGGTGGGCGATGAGGTGGTGGAGGCGCGGGAGTCGGGCATCGGCGTTGATGATTGCGAGCGCGTGAGCCGCGAGCTGTCGGCGCTGCTGGATGCCGAGGACCCGATCACGGTGTCCTATCAGCTGGAGGTGTCTTCACCTGGCGCTGATCGCGTGCTGCGCACACCGGAGCACTACCGGCGGTTTGTGGGATCGCGGGTGCTGATGGAATTGCTTGCCGCGCGCGATGGGCGCAGGCGCTTCACCGGCGAGTTGATCAGCGCCGGTGACGATGAGATCGAGTTGAACGTTGATGGCAAGCCGGTTACGGCGCAGTACGGGCAGATCGAACGCACCCGGCTGGCGCCCGACTGGTCGCGGCACAAGCCGCAAGGCAGGAAGAAGAGATGAACAAAGAAATTCTGATGGTCGTGGATGCTGTCTCCAACGAGAAGGGCGTCGATAAAGAGATCATCTTCGAAGCGCTGGAAGCAGCGCTGGCCGCCGCTTCGCGCAAGAAGCATGGCGAGGAATGGGATGTGCGCGTGCAGATCAATCGCCGCAGCGGTGATTACGACACGTTCCGTCGCTGGAAAGTATTTGCCGATGATTCCAACGAACTGGAATTTCCGGATCGTGAACTGCGTCTGGAAGATGCGCTCGATGTGGATGCACATGCCGAGCCGGGCGGTTACGTGGAGCAACCGATGGAGTCGGTGGCCTTTGGCCGCATCGCCGCGCAACAGGCCAAGCAGGTGATGGTGCAGAAGGTGCGCGAGGCCGAGCGCGCGCAGGTGGTGGATGCGTTCAGGGATCGGCTCAACACGCTGGTCAGCGGCGTGGTCAAGCGCGTGGATCGCAACGGCATCATTGTCGATCTGGGCGGTAACGCCGAAGGGTTCATATCGCGCAGCGACATGATTCCGCGCGAGGCGTTGAAGCCGCAGGATCGGGTCAAGGCTTTCCTGAAAGAAGTGAAGACGCCGCAGGATGCGCCGCGTGGCCCGCTGCTGTTTCTGTCGCGCACGGCCCCGGAATTCCTGATCGAACTGTTCAAGCTCGAAGTGCCCGAAGTGGGGCAGGGCACGATCCAGATTCTGGGCGCGGCGCGCGATCCTGGCGTGCGCGCGAAGATCGCGGTGCGCAGCAATGAGCCGCGCATCGATCCGGTGGGCGCGTGCGTTGGCATGCGCGGTTCGCGCGTGCAGGCGGTGTCGAATGAGATCGGCGGTGAGCGCGTGGACATCATCCCGTGGGATGAAAATCCGGCGCAGTTCGTCATCAATGCAATGGCGCCGGCAGAGGTGCAATCCATCGTCGTGGATGAAGACGCGCACAGCATGGATATCGCAGTGACGGAAGAAGTGCTCTCGAAGGCCATCGGCCGCCTGGGGCAGAACATCCGTCTGGCCAGCCAGCTTTGCGGCTGGACGTTGAATGTGATGAGCGAGTCCGCCGCCGAAGCCAAGAGCGAGTCCGAAGCCTCGCGGCTGGTGCAGCTGTTCATGAAGCAACTGGACGTGGACGAAGACGTGGCCATGATTCTGGCGCAGGAGGGTTTCTCCACCATCGAAGAGCTGGCTTATGTGCCGGTGTCGGAGTTGGTGTCGATTGAAGCCTTCGATGAAGACCTGGTGAAGGAACTGCGCAATCGCGCACGCGACGTGCTGCTGACGCAGGCCATTGCCAGCGAGGAGAGTCTGATGCCGGCCGATGATCTGCTGGCAATGACCGGGATGAACCCCGACCTGGCGTTGGCGCTGGCGCGCAAGGGCGTGCGCACGCGCGAACAGTTGGCCGAACAGGCGGTCGATGATCTGACGGATATCGACGGGCTCGACGAGGCCGAAGCCGGCGCGTTGATCATGAAGGCGCGCGAAATCTGGTTCCAGCCGGAGAAGTAAGCCCGGAGGGCAACGATAATGGCCGAAGTAACCGTAACGCAATTCGCCGATGTGCTGAAGGTGCCTGTGGACCGGCTGCTGACGCAGTTGGAGCAGGCTGGCATTCAGGTGTCCGGCGCCGATGACATGATCAGCGACGAGGCCAAGCTCGAATTGCTGACGCATCTGCGCCGCAGTCATGGCAGCGAGGATGGCACCGCCGCGCCGCGCAAGATCACGCTGAAGCGCAAGACGCAGAGCGAACTGCGGCTGGCAAGCACGCAGGGCCGCGCACGCACCGTGAATGTGGAGGTGCGCGTGAAGCGCACCTATGTGAAGCGCGATGTGCTGGAAGAACAGAATCGCGCGCAGCAGGAACTGGCGGATCAGAAGCGCCGCGAACTGGAAGCCGTGCAGCAGGTCGAGCAGGATCGCCTCGATGCCGAGCGCCGCGAGCATGAGCGGCTGGATCAGGAAAACCGCCGCCGGTTGGAAGAGGAGCAGAACCGCACGCGCTTGGCGGAGGAAAACCGCCGTGCGCAGGAGCAGCGCGAACGCGAGGAGGCCGAGCGCGAGATACAGCGCAAGGCCGAGGAATTGGCTCAGGCGCAGGCACAGGCCGAAGCGCAAGCCAAGGCAGCAGAAGCCGCCAAGGCCAAGGCTGCTCAGGCGGCGCAGGCGCAGGCGCAGGCACCGCCGCGAGTGCAGCCGCCGGCTCAAACGTCTACCACGCCGCCGCGTGCGGATAGACCGCGCAGCGGTGAGGCTCGCACGGCTGATCCCGCGCGGGGCGGTGCAGCCACGACGCGCTATGGCCGTCAGGAGTTGCACGTCGCCAATGACGTGGGCAATCGCTTCAAGAAGAAAAAGAGCAAGCTTCGCGGCCGGCCGGTGGCGAGCGACAGCGAGCAGAAGCATGGCTTTGAAATGCCCACCGCGCCGGTGAAGCGCGAGGTGCAGATCGGCGAGACGATCACGGTGGCCGAGTTGGCCAATCGCATGGCGGTCAAAGCCACTGAAGTGATCAAGACGCTGATGGGCCTTGGCGTGATGGCGACGATCAATCAGGTGATCGATCAGGACACCGCCGTGCTGGTGGTGGAAGAGCTCGGCCACCAGGCCAAGCTGGTGCGCGAGAACGAAATCGAGGAAGACATCCAGGGTAGTGGCGGTCAGATCGTGCAAGACCTGCCGCGTCCGCCGGTGGTGACGGTGATGGGCCATGTGGATCATGGCAAGACCTCGCTGCTCGACTACATCCGCCGCGCGAAAGTGGCGGCGGGCGAAGCCGGCGGCATCACGCAGCACATCGGTGCGTATCACGTCGAGACGCCCAAGGGCATGGTCACCTTCCTCGACACGCCGGGCCACGCTGCGTTCACCGCAATGCGCGCGCGCGGCGCAAGAGCTACGGACGTCGTCGTGCTGGTGGTGGCCGCCGATGACGGCGTGATGCCGCAGACCATCGAGGCAGTGCAACACGCCAAGGCCGCAGGCGTGCCGATTGTCGTGGCGGTGAACAAGATCGATAAACCCGACGCCGATCCGGATCGCGTGCGCACGGAGTTGTCGCAGCATGAGGTGATCTCGGAGGAGTGGGGCGGCACGAACATGTTCGTGCAGGTGTCGGCCAAGACCGGGCAGGGCATCGACGAATTGCTGGAAGCGATCTTGTTGCAGGCCGAGGTGCTGGAATTGTCGGCGCCGCGCGATGGGCTGGCCTCCGGTGTTGTCGTCGAGTCCAGTATCGAGAAGGGTCGCGGCGCAGTGGCTACGGTGCTGGTCAAGCGTGGCACGTTGAAGCTCGGCGATCCGATTCTGGCCGGTCAGCAGTTTGGCCGCGTGCGCGCGATGTTCGATGAAACCGGCAAGGCCGTTACCGAAGCGCTGCCCTCGATGCCGGTGGTGGTGCTGGGCCTCACGGGTACGCCGAACGCGGGCGACGAATTGCTGGCGGTGGAAAGCGATCGCAAGGCGCGCGAAGTGGCGCTGCATCGGCAGGGCAAGCTGCGCGACACGCGCGTGGCGCGCTTCAGCGCCACTGCCGAAGATGTGTTCTCGCAGATGGAAGAGGCCAAGGCGGGTCAGATCGCACTGCTGGTGAAGACCGACGTGCAGGGCAGCGCCGAAGCGTTGCGCGATTCGTTGACGAAGCTTTCCACCGATGAAGTGCAGGTGAAGGTGCTGGCTGCGAATGTGGGCGGCATCACCGCGTCGGATGTGCAGCTTGCTGCGGCGTCGAAGGCGCGCGTCATTGGCTTCAACGTGCGCGCCGATGCCAGCGCGCGCGAGGCGATGAAGGAAACCGGCGTCGAGGTGCGTTACTACAGCATCATTTACGAGGCCATCGACGACATCAAGCAGATCATGAGCGGCATGCTCGCGCCGGAGATCAAGGAGCAGATCGTGGGCGTGGCGCAGGTGCGCGATGTGTTCCGTTCCAGCAAGTTCGGCGTGGTGGCCGGCTGTCTGGTGATGGAAGGCTCGGTGAAGCGCAACAATCCGATTCGCGTGCTGCGCGACAGCGTGGTGATCTTCGAAGGCGCGCTGGAATCGCTGCGCCGCTTCAAGGACGATGTGAACGAAGTGCGCGCGGGCACCGAGTGCGGCATCGGCGTGAAGAATTATCAGGACGTGCGCGTCGGCGATCAGATCGAGTGCTTTTCGCGCGTGGAAGTGGCGCGCACGCTGTAAGGCGCGCGCACGACTCGAACCAGGGAGACGCCAATGGCCGGGAATCGCCCGCAGCGCGTGGAAGCGCAAATCCAGCGCGTGCTGGCGGCGATGCTGCCGCGCGAGGTCAAAGACCCGCGCGTCGGCCCGCTGACGGTGACGCAGGTGAGTTTGACTGCCGACAAAAGCGTGGCGCGCGTGTATGTGGTGCCCTTTGCGCAAAGCGCCGACGCGCATCCGCAACTGCTGGAGGGCCTGCGGGCCGCCGGCGGTTTTCTGCGCGGCGAAGTGGGGCGGCGCGTGGGGTTGCGTCATGCGCCCCGGCTGGAATTCGTGCTCGACGACAGCTTCGACAAGGCTGCGCGGTTGGAGTCGTTGTTGGCCGAGGCTCGTGCGAAGGATCGCGCGGAAGATCAATAAATTACCGTTTTCCCCGGCCTCGCCGGATCACGGCGCATTTCTCGATAAACGCACCGGAAAGACGGGGTTCTCCCGCCTGCCTGTGGCGTCCTATGCTTCCTGAGCCGATTTCCTTGCAATAACCCGCCGGCGGAGGAAAGAAAGATGGCGCTTGCAGTAGTTGTGGATCATCCGATTGTTTATGGTAAAGTGCCATCCATGATGGTAATGATCGACAAAGCAGGCAGGGTGGTGATCCCCAAAGACGCCCGCGATCGTCTGTCGCTGACGCCGGATGCCGAATTGGAGGTCGTGGTGGAAGGCGACTCGATCCGGCTGGTGCCACAGCGGGTGGCGGGTCGCCGCTTCCGGATCGTCGATGGCTTTCCGCGCATCGAGGCGGTTGAGGGCATGGGAATCACCGACGCCGACGTTCAGGCGTGGCGCGATGCCGACCAGCGTTGAGGGGCGGCCGGTGTTTGCCGTCGATACCAGTGTCGCCATTGCTGCGCTGGATGCCGGGCACGCCGCCCACACCCATTGCCGCGAGCGGGTAATGCGCGCGGGCGCGGCACTTGCCGGGCACGCCGCGTTCGAGACCTACTCGGTGCTGACCCGCATGCCCGGTCCGCTGCGAATGGATGCGCCGTCGGCGGCCGAAATTCTGCGCACGGCCTTCCCGCGCCGCTGCGGGTTGTCGCCGGCGGCCTGCGACGAACTGCTGGCGCGTTGCGGCGTTGTCGGAATTGTGGGTGGTGCGATTTACGACGCGCTAGTGGGCGAAGCCTCGCGCGTGAATGGATGCACGCTGCTCACGCGTGATCGCCGCGCCCAGCGCACCTACGATCTGCTGGGTGTGCCGTATCAGTTGATGTCGTAGATTGCCGTAATCTGACATGAGTAACGGCATCCTGCTGCTCGACAAGCCTCAGGGCTTGAGTTCCAACGCCGCGTTGCAGCGCGTGCGCTGGGCGCTCGGGCGCGTGAAGGGCGGGCATACGGGCAGTCTCGATCCGCTGGCCACGGGCATGTTGCCGATCTGTTTGGGCGAAGCGACGAAGGTGGCGGGGTTTCTGCTCGACGGCGACAAGCGTTATCGCTTCACGATGCGGTTGGGGCAGCGCACGGCCACGGGCGATCTGGAAGGCGAGGTGGTGGAGCAGGGCGAAGTGCCGGTGGATGTTGGTGCTGCGTTGAGTGCGGTGCTGCCGCAATTCATCGGGGCCATTGAACAGGTGCCGCCGATGTATTCGGCACTGAAGCAAGGCGGTGAGCGCTTGTATCGGCTGGCGCGACAGGGCATCGAGGTGGAGCGTCCGCCGCGCCGCGTGGACATTCGAGCGTTGACGCTCGAAGCGGTGGAGGGGAGCGAGGCGACATTCGAAGTGTGCTGCTCCAAGGGCACTTATGTGCGCACGCTGGCCGAGGATTTGGCGAAAGCCGTGGGCAGTTGCGCACATCTGACGATGCTGCGGCGGGTGTCGGTGGCTCCTTTTGGTGAAGCGCCGATGGTGACGCTGGAACAGGTGCAGGCCAATCCGGCTGCCGTGCCGCTGTTGCCGCCCGACGCGGCATTGCCGCATCTGGCCGCTGCCACGCTATCGGAAGTCAGCGCCGCGAGATTTCTGCACGGGCAGGCGGTGGTTGCGATACTCGACGCCCAGCCTGATGTGGAAGGCGCGTTGATGCGTGTGTACGACACAGCGGGTTGCTTTTTGGGTATCGCGCGAACCCAGATTGACCACAGCTTGCAACCCGTGCGGATTTTCAATCGCTGAGCTTGAATTCAAAACACCGCGTCGAGTCCCTTGCGATCGATCAGGTCCAGCAGCTTTTGCGATGGGCCGCTGGGCTGCTTGTCGCCGGCCTCCCATTTGCGAACCGTGGAAGCGCTGATGTTGAGCATGCTGGCGAGCACGGTTTGACTCAG
>JAITMN010000243.1 GCA_031277355.1 Nevskiaceae bacterium
GCACGCACAGCAGCACCGTCAAGCCGCCACGCACCGCCCCTGATTCCGTGTTCATGTCGCACCTTTATGGCCCTGCATTCAGGGCGTGAAGCCAAGCTGACTTATGCGTCGCCGCCGCCACCACTGCCGCCGCCAGCCACCGCCCAATTGTCGTACTTGCCGCCCAATTCATTGGCGAGCGCGGTAAAGCGCACCGTCAACGCCTGCATCTCCGGCACGATCAATCGCATGCGGCGCTGGACATTCAGGCTGTAGTCGCCATCCGGATTGGCCCGCTCGCTCAATACCGTGAAGCCATCGGCGGTCAGCCGCGACACCACCTCTGCGCTGCTGCGCGCGTCGGGCATCGTGAAGAAAAAATCCACGTCGTGCTGCTCAAAGGGATTCACGCCGGCCTTGCGCAATTGCAGGATGAACGCCTCATCCTGATCGCTCACCGTGCTGCGGCCAAACCGCCGCCACTGCGTCACAATCTTCATCAACGAAAAAACCGCGACGACGATGAGCCCCACCACGAACCATTTTATGTTGATCTCCATACTCGTTCCCCCGGGCGCGGCCTACACTTCCTCGACAGTGCCGCGATCCCCCAAGACCTCATTCACCGATACCACGGTGGCCTTCGGAAAGAAATTGAACTCACTGGCCGACGCCCAAGTGTAAGCCCCGGTGCTGCGCCCCACGATCAAATCGCCCGGCTTCAATTTCGGCAGCAGCACATTCTCGGCAATCACGTCGATGCTGTCGCAGGTAGGGCCGGCCAGCACCGAAGCGTGACGCTCGCCGCCCTGCTTCAGGCTTTCAAGCGGATAGTGACCATGATCGTACATCTGGCCGCTGTAGCTGCCATACACGCCATCGTCGAGGTAGTACCACCACAGCCCGCCGCGTTCAGCACGACCCATTACCGTGGCCACCGATATCGCAGCCGGACCCACGATGTAACGGCCCGGCTCGGCGATCACGCGCACGCGCGCAGGCAGTTGCGCGAGCGCCTGACGAATCGGCGCACAAAAACGCTTGATGTCCGGCACGCGCTGCAGGTAGTCGATGGGAAAACCGCCGCCGATATCCAGCGTATCGCAGCGGCCCAGCTTTGCGCGGCGCGCTTCGGCCAGCAGCCCCGCGCAGGCTTCAATAGCTTCCACGTGCTTGAGAGGATCAGGGGCCTGCGAACCCACATGGAACGAAAACCCGCGCAGTGAAATCCCGAGCTTCGCCGCCAACCGCGCCAACTCCAGCGCACGCTCCGGCCCGCAACCGAACTTGCGCGACAGATCGCTGACCGCACCCGGACTGCGAAACGACACACGCAGCAGCAACTCGGCGCGATCGCGATAAGGGCGAAACTTGCGCACTTCATCGGGGTTGTCCGCAACGAAGGTGGTAACGCCGGCGGCCAGCGTATTGCGAATGTCCTGATCGCGCTTGATCGGATGCGTGTGGATGCAGCGCTGCGGCTCGATGCCCAGGCGCGACACCAAACGCACTTCGCCGGTGGTCGCCAGATCAAAGCTGCTGCCCAGCGCGGCCAACGTGCGGATCACCGCCGGATGCGGCAGCGGCTTCAACGCATAGTGCAATTGCACGCCGGGCAATGCCTTCTGCAAGCGGCGGTATTGCACGCGGATGCGCTCGCAGTCGATCACCAGCAGCGGCGAACCATAGCGCGCCACGAGGCGACGGATTTCGCGCGGCTCAAAGGGGTCGATGAAGCCAGCCTTGCTCATGACGATACCGCCATCGGTAAAGACGGATGCGCAGCAGCCGCGCGCTGAAGCCGGTCGCGGATCGCATCCCAACTCGGATCGCCCGGCACGTCCTGCACCAGGATAAGCGCGCAGCCGGCATGATCCAGCGCGCGCAGGTTTGCGTACAGATCATGCGCATAGGCCGACGCCTGCGTGCCCGCGTTGATCCACGTCACGGTGGCATCGACCTTTGATGGCGCACGCTGCGCCAGCACCGCCACGCGCTGACCGCTGCGCGCCAGTGATTGCGTCAAGCGGTCCAGCTCATCATTGGCGACGATGCTCAGCGGCGTGCTCGGCGCATAGTGCGACACCGTGCTGCCCGGCACTCGCGGCGCATCGTGTCCACCGCCCACGCGCACCGTTCCGGCCACGGCCTGCAACTGCGCCAGCGTCACCGCGCCGGGCCGCAGCAATCGCGGAATCTCATCGAGACAACTGACAATCGTGGACTCCAATCCCACCGCGCACGGCCCGCCATCGAGAATCACCTTCACCGCATCGCCAAATTCTTCGCGCACATGCTCGGCGCGCGTGGCGCTCAACCGGCCAAAGCGATTGGCCGATGGCGCGGCGATGCCGCCACCGAAAGCGCTGAGCAGGTCTTGCGCAATCGGGTGCGAGGGAATGCGAATCGCGATGCTGTCTTGTCCGCCGGTCACCGCATCGAGCACGCTTGCGGCGCGCGGCAACACCAGCGTCAGCGGTCCCGGCCAGAACGCTTCGGCCAATTTTTCCGCAACCGGGCTTACCTTCGCCGCCCACTCGCGCAATGCGCCGCGCTGCGCGACATGCACGATCAGCGGATGCGAAGACGGTCGCCCTTTGAGTTCAAATATCCTGCGCACGGCGGAGGCATTGGCCGCATCCGCGCCCAATCCATACACCGTCTCGGTTGGAAATGAAATCAATTGGCCGCTGCGCAAGGCATCGACGGCCAATTGAATCTGGGTCTGCAAGACCCGGACCGCTGTTTCCATGAAGCTGAATTCTACCGGCCTAGTCCAGCTCGCGCCGCACCCAACCCTCCGGCGTGCGCACGATCTCGGACGTGGGCCAGTTGTGCTGATCCAGCTTCAACGTGATCACCTGCGGCGTGTTGTTCCAGCTCAACGTGCGCAGCCGCAGCGATGAGCGGTCGGGACGGCCCGCCACCACTTTCAGGAACGCATCCAGATCAGGCGTGGGCTGACCATCCGCTTCGACGATGCGCTGACCCGGAAACAATTGATAGCGCGTGGCGGGCGAACCATAGGCGAAGAAGGACACATACACGCCTTCGGGTGTCACGCCGCGCTGCACGCTCATCGCCCGATGCGGCGCCTGAAGTGTGGCTCCTGCCCAGAGCACGATGCGATCCACGTCGCCGCCATCCAGCGGCGTGGTCGGCACTTCAATCACCTGCTCCTGATCATCGCGCCATACCGTGACGAGCACCTTTTCGCGATCCACCGTCGCGCGCTCCACGTCGCGGAATGTCGTGACGACAGCCCCGTCTATCGCAAGCACCAGATC
>JAITMN010000283.1 GCA_031277355.1 Nevskiaceae bacterium
CAGACCGAAGGCATCGTGATGGTGGGCGAGATCGGCGGCAGCGATGAAGAGGCTGCGGCGGCGCATATCGCCAAGTTCGTCAGCAAGCCGGTGGTGGCTTACATCGCGGGCGTTACCGCACCGCCGGGCAAGCGCATGGGGCACGCCGGCGCAGTGGTCGCGGGTGGCAAGGGTACGGCGGCGGATAAGTTCAAGGCATTGCAGGCGGCGGGCGTGCGCACGGTGAAGAGCGCGGCGGAGTTGGGCACGGCGATGGCTGAACTGCTGGGGCAGCGGCGTGCGAAAGTGGCGAAGGCGGCGTTCGTGGGGGAGAGGCCGGCGCATATGCGCAAGGCGGTGAGTGAGACGAAGGGCGCGAAGGCGAAGCGCGTGAAGGTGAAGGCGAAGGCGAAGGCCAAGGCCAAGAACACGAAGGCGGTTGCGAAGGTGAAGGCCAAGACCAAGACCAAGGTCAGGGCGAAAGCCAAAGCCACCCGCCGCGTAACACGCAAGAAGTAACGGACAAAGGCATCGGGAGCAGCGATGAACTCCGACCGTCTGCGCGTCGGTCTGGCCCAACTGAACCTGTTGGTGGGGGACGTGCAGGGCAATGCTGCGCGGCTCCGCGATGTGGTGCACGAAGCAGCAGGGCAGGGCATCGACCTCGTGGCGTTCCCCGAGTTGGCGCTGTGCGGGTGCCCGCCCGAAGACCTGCTGTTCCATCGCGGCCTGCGCACGCAGGTCGATAAATCGCTGGCGTTGCTGGCTGCTGAAGCGTCGGATGCGCTGCCGGCGATGCTGGTGGGTTATCCCGAATACCAGGGCGATGCCGGTGCGCCGGTGATCTACAACGCGGCGCGATTGCTGGGGCCGCAGGGCCTTGAGGCCAACTATCGCAAGATGTTGCTGCCCAACTATCGCGTGTTCGATGAGAAGCGCTACTTCACGCCGGGCACAGCGGCCTGCGTCGTTACGCTCAAAGGCTTCCGCGTCGGCGTGCTGGTGTGCGATGACATCTGGGAGCCGGGGCCGGCGCAAGCTGCGCGAGCCGCCGGGGCCGAAGTGCTGATCGTGCTCAATGCCTCGCCCTTTGAGCAGAACAAGCAGCGCGAACGTGAAGCGGTGGCGCGCGCCTGCATCGCCGCAGTGAAGTTGCCGATGCTGTACGTGAACCTCGTCGGCGGGCAGGACGAACTGGTGTTCGATGGCAATTCCTTTGCGATGGACGCCAACGGCGCGCTGGTTGCGCGTGCCGCCCCGTTCACCGAATCCCTCACGCTCATCGACGTGGTCCGCAATGCCGAAGGCCGCGTCGCACTGCGCGCGGTGGCGGGTGAGCATGAGGCCATCAGCGCCGAACTGACGATTGAAGACAGCGTCTACCGCGCGCTGGTGCTCGGCGTGCGCGATTACGTGGACAAGCACCGCTTCCCCGGCATCGTCGTGGGTCTTTCCGGCGGCGTGGACTCAGCGCTGACGCTGGCCATTGCCGTGGATGCGCTCGGGGCCGAGCGCGTGCAGGCGGTGATGATGCCCTCGCGCTACACCTCGCAGATGAGCCGCGACGACGCTTCGCAGCAGGCGCGCACGCAGCAGGTGTCCTACAGCGAAATCTCCATCGAGGGCATGTTCGAAACGGCGCTGGCGGCGTTGGCGCCGTTGTTCACCGGTCTGCCGCCCGACGCCACCGAAGAGAACATCCAATCGCGTTGCCGTGGCTTGCTGCTGATGGCGATCTCGAACAAGACCGGCCGGATGCTGCTGACCACCGGCAACAAGAGCGAAGCGGCGGTGGGCTACGCCACGCTGTATGGCGACATGAACGGCGGCTTCGCGCCGATCAAGGATTGCAGCAAGATGCTGGTGTATCGCCTTGCCAATCATCGCAATGCGCTGGGCACCGTGATTCCGCAGCGCGTGATCACGCGCGCACCCAGCGCCGAGTTGCGCCCCGATCAGAAAGACACCGACAGCCTGCCGCCCTACGAAGTGCTCGACGCGATACTCGAAGCCTTCATCGAAGAAGATCTTTCCGTGGATGAAATCGCTGCACGCGGTTTTGATCGCGCCGTCGTGGGCCGCGTGCTCGATCTGGTCAAGCGCAATGAATACAAGCGCCGGCAATCCTCGCCGGGTATTCGCGTCAGCCGCCGCGCCTTTGGGCGCGATTGGCGTTATCCGATCACGAACGGTTATCGGCGCGGATAGCGTTCATTGCTGCGAAGCCGCGCGCACCGCAGCTTCGGCATCACTGATCGAGCGCGCGGCAGGATCATCGTAACGGCGGCTCGCCTCCAGCGCCTGTTGCGCCCATTGCAGCGCTTGCGCGTTTTCGCCTGCCCGCCGCAATGCTTCGCTGTGAGTCAGCCAGATCATCGGACCCATGCGCACATTGCGCCAGCCGTTGATGTTCTGCCATCGCTCCACCGCCTGCGTGCTCGCGCCGAGCGCTGCGTCCACATCATTGCGCGCAAGCGCCACACGCGCGATGTCGGCCTGAGCCAATGCAGTCTGCGACAGCTTGCGTTCGTGATCCTGATTCAGCACTTCGAGAAATTGCGCCTCCGCGCCGGCCACATCACCCTGTTCGAGCAGGAAGCGGCCCCAACGCTCGCGGGTGTTCAGCAGCGCCTGTTGATCGGCGGCGTTGTGCTCTGCGCGCCAATCCAAAGCCGCTTGCAGCGTGCGCCGCGCATCGGCGGTGCGGCCCACGCGATCATAGGCATCGCCCAAAGTGCTGCGCACGCGCCACAACAGAAACTCCACTTCGACGGAACTTTCGTAGGCGCGCTCGACGGCCTCCAGCATGTTGATCGCCTGCGCCGCACGGCCGTCGGTGACGAGGCTGGAAGCATGGGATTCACGAGCGGAGATCGCTTCAAATTCCACGGAATCGTCGGGAATTTTCGTCAGCAGCGCATCAAACAGCATCAGCGCCCGTTGCCGGTCGCCGCCCAGATGCGCGGTGGCGGCGCGCGTTGCGGCGATGTCCCAGTAGTAGGGCTGGGTTTCGCCATAAGTGCGGCGGGCAATCTGCTCGGCGCGCGAGTAGGCGTCGTCTGCGCCGGCGAAGTCGCCGCGATATTCGGCCACCGTGCCAAGGTTGTAGTACAGAACGCCCAGGTCCGGCTCTTCCACCTTGCGCGCGGTGGGCGCAAAGGCCAGCGCCTGTTCGTAGTAACGCTGCGCATCGGCGTAATCCATCGCATCGGCATGCGTCACGCCCAGATTCACCAGCGTCGTGAAGATTTGGTCGTTCCTGGGATCGATGCTGGTGTACAGGTTCAGCGCCGTTTGATACGCGGCAATCTGCTCCGG
Source organism: Nevskiaceae bacterium (assembly GCA_031277355.1). Taxonomy (GTDB): domain Bacteria; phylum Pseudomonadota; class Gammaproteobacteria; order Steroidobacterales; family Steroidobacteraceae; genus ZC4RG30. The sequence goes on from JAITMN010000283.1 coordinate 3,298, forward strand.
TTCGTTGGTGCTGTTGCCGCGCAGCGCCACGCCGCGTGCGCCCCACCAGTCTGCGCGGATGATGCTGCGGTCGAGGCCCGCATCATGGATGGGCGCATCCAGTTCATCGAGCCTTTGCAGCGCCAGCGCATATTCTCCACGCTCGGCGAGGCGGTCCACATCTTCCAGCAGCGCCTTGAGCCAGCGCGCCGGTTCATCGCGGTGACGCTCGCGCAGAAGGTCCACATATTCCTGTTGCAGATGGTCGTAGCGCTCATCCTCGCGGTATTGATGATAGATGTTGCGCATGGCTTCCAGCAGCGCAAGCCGCGTTTCGGGATCAGCGCCGAACTGGCTGTCGATGCGATCGACGCTGGCGTCGAGCAGTTCACGCGCCGTCAGTTCGCTGGCTGCTTTGCCCGTTTGCGTCAGACGCGGATTGGCGGTGTCGAATATGTCGATCAGAAAGCGCTGGATCGACGTGGCGCGTTCGGCTTCGCGCTGCGCGCGTTGCTGTTGCGACAGCGCCATCGACAGCCCGGCGGCGAGCGCGATGAATACCGCCACCGCCGTGGACAACGGCAGCCAGTTGCGCCGCATGAAACGCTGGATGATGTACCAGCGCGCGCCGCTGCGCGCCCGCACCGGCTCGCTGTTCAGATGGCGTTGGATGTCATCGCCCAGCGAGCGCGCATCGAGGTAACGGGCCCGCGCATCGTGACGCAGCGCCTTGCCGACGATGGCGTCCAGATCGCCGCGCAACAGCCGTGATGGCACCGGGCCATGCGCCACGCGGCTGGGCGCAAGCGTCGCATCGTCGAGCATGCGCCGCAGCGCGCCGCTGAGCGTTTTCGTGTCGCCGCGCCACGGCAGGCGTCCGGTGAGCAGTTGATAGAGCGTGACGCCCAGCGCAAACGTATCGGTGGCCGTGGTGATCACGCCGCCTTGCAGTTGTTCCGGCGCGGCATAGTTGGGCGACAGATGCACGGTGCGTGTGGCGTCTTCCCCCAGATCGTCCGACAACAGCTTGGCGATGCCAAAGTCCAACAGCTTGATGTTGCCGTCTTCGGTAACGAGAATGTTGGAGGGTTTGATGTCTCGATGCACCACCAGATGCGCATGCGCATAGGCCACCGCATCGCACACCTGCATGAACAATTTCAAACGCTGCTGCAGATTGGCGTTGTGCGTCTGGCACCAGTTGATCAAATCCTGACCGCGCACATATTCCATCGCCATCCACGGCCAGCCTTCTTCGGTCAGCCCGCCGTCGTACAGACGCGCGATGCCCGGATGTTCCAGTTCCGCAAGAATTTGCCGCTCGGAGAGGAATCGCGCGTAGACGGTGTCTGAACCCGGCAGCATCAACTTCAGCGCAACGATGTGGTTGAACTCTCCGTCCACACGCTCGGCCAGCCAGACCTCGCCCATGCCGCCCGCGCCCAGACGGCGGATCAGACGAAAGGGCCCGATCAGACGGCCCGCCATCCACGGGCTCGGCGGGCTTGCCACGTTCAGCAACGTGGTTTGCCCCACGCGCAGCGCGGGACGATCCAGAAAATCGCCGTTGGAGGGAGTGTTGGCCATGCAGCGTCTGATGTTTGTAAGTTTGTGCCCTGCCTGTTGAGTCTACCGCTCATCGCCGACATTGGCAGGTCTTATGCTCCATAATCGCCGCAGCTTGATGATTCGATGGGAGCGACAAAAATGATTCAGCGTATCCCTGCCGCAAGACTGACCTGCGCCGTGCTTTTTGCCGTGGCGTTGAGCGCCTGCGGCAGCCGCAGCGATTCGCCCGGCGTTGCCGGCACGCCGCCCGATACCGCCGCGCAGATCAGAAATTTCCGCACGGATGGTTCCAGCTGGCCCGCGCTGGGCGGTGACTACGCCGAGCAGCATTACTCGCCGCTGACGCAGATCAACAAAGGCAATGTGGGTGAACTGGGCTTTGCCTGGGAAGGCGATGTGGACTCCACTCGCGGCCTTGAAGCCACGCCCATCGTGGCCGACGGCGTGATCTATGTGTCGAGCACCTGGAGCCGCGTGTTTGCGTTCGATGCGCGCAGCGGCCGGCAGTTGTGGAGCTACGATCCGCAGGTGCCGCGCGGCATCGGTCGCCTGTTGTGCTGTGATGTGGTCAATCGCGGCGTTGCGGTGTGGAATGGCCGCGTGTTCGTCGGCACGCTGGATGGCCGGTTGATTGCGCTCGATGCGCGCAGCGGTGAACTGGTCTGGTCCATCGACACCGTTGAAAATCGTGATCGCCCCTACACGATCACCGGCGCACCGCGCGTGATCGATGGCCGTTTGATCATCGGCAACAGCGGCGCGGATCGCGGCGTGCGCGGTTATGTGTCGGCGCTGAATCCGGATAACGGCGAATTGATCTGGCGATTCTGGGTGGTGCCCGAAGGCCCCAATGCCGAACCGGAAAACGAAGACGTTGCCGCAGCGCTTGCCACCTGGCCGAAGGATGAGATTTGGACCGGCAAGGGCGGCGGCACGGCATGGGATGCGATGGCCTACGATCCTGACCTCAATCTGCTGTATGTGGGCACCGGCAACGGTGGTTCGTGGAAGCGTCAGCGTCCGGATGACAACACCGACAACCTGTATGTGTCGTCCATCGTCGCGCTGCATGCCGATACCGGCAAAATCGCGTGGCACTATCAAACCACGCCCGGCGACATGTGGGATTACACCGCCACGAATTCGATCATCCTCGCCGATATCGAATTTCAGGGCAGCGCGCGCAAGGTGCTGTTCCAGGCGCCGAAGAATGGTTTTTTCTATCTGCTCGACCGGCAAACCGGCGAACTGCTGGGCGCGGACAAATACGGCGCGGCTACCTGGGCCAGTCATGTAGACATGGCAACCGGCCGGCCCGTGCGCACGCCTTCGGCGGAGTTTCGCAAAGAGGATCAACTGATCTTCCCCAATCCCAACGGCGCGCATGATTGGCAGCCGATGTCGTTCAATCCGCAGACGGGGCTGGCGTACATTCCGGCTTTCGACGTGCCGTGGGTCAACAGCACGAAGGCGGGCTTTCGTTACTTCTACGATCTGGGCGTTCCGCCGGCGGAGTTGAAGCGCATGACCGCAGGTCAGCCGGAGATCGAGAAGGGCGGTTTTCTTCGCGCATGGGATGTGGCCAATCGCAAATTGAAGTGGCAAGTGAAACTGCCGGGCACGTGGAATGGCGGCACGCTCACCACGGCGGGCGATATCGTGATGCAGGCCGCAGGCGATGGCTACTTCAATGCTTACGACGCGCAAACAGGTGAACGTTTGCTGCATCGTTTCATCGGTAACAGTGCGATGGCCGCGCCGGTCACCTACACCGTCGATGGCGTTCAGTATGTTGCGCAGTTGGCCGGTTATGGCGGCTCGGGCATGCTCACCATTGCCGACACCGCTGCGGTGAAGTTCTACGAGAACAAGGGCCGGCTGATTGTCTTCAAACTCGGCGGCGGCGATGTGCCGTTGCCGCCCAAGCGCGACGTGCCGCTGGGCCCGCCGCCCACCGATCAAACGCTGCCGCCGCTATCGGCGCAACAGATGGCCGATGGCCAGCAGCTTTATCTGCGCTGCGCCGGCTGCCACAGCACCGGCGGCGGTACACCGATGCTGCCAAACCTGGGCCGCGTGAAGGA
>JAITMN010000286.1 GCA_031277355.1 Nevskiaceae bacterium
CAGCGCCATCAACAGGTGATCGTCAACGCCTACTTCGGCGAATGTCAGCGCTTGGCGCAGGTGTTGTCGCAGAGCGCCAGCCGCGTGGCGGTGCTGCCCGCGCTGCGCCGTCGCATCGACGAATACATGACGCTACTGCCGGGTTCGCGTTCGGTTGCCCCCGCACGGCACGATCAGATGCCCTATCGCGTGTTCTTCACGCAGGTGGCCGAGCGCTTGCGGCAGACCTGGGACATGCGCGCCGGTCGCTATGAGCGCGCCGAGCAATTTCGCGCCGATCTGGTGCTCGCGGCGCAAAGTCTGCTCGCCAATCATGGGGCGAACGCGGGTTATCAACTGGTGCGGCGTTTGCTCACGCGCCTCGACACCTTCGGTTTTCATCTGGCAACGCTGGAACTGAAACAACACGCCGACGTGCATCATCAGGTGATTGCGCAAGGGCTGGACGATGCGCGCTGGTTGCAGCGTTCCGGCCCGGAGCGCTTCGAGCGATTGGCGCAGATGTTGACGCGCGACGAAGGTCCGCTTGCGCCGCTCGACGCGCTGGGCCGGCGAACGCTGCAAGTATTTGAAGCCGCCCTTCAGGGACGCAGTCGCATGGGCGAGCGCGCCATCGGCAGTTATGTGGTGGCCGACGTGCGCGGACCGGAAGACATGCTCGCGCCGCTGGTGCTCGCGCGTTGGGCGGGCGCGGAGAACGCGGTGCTGGGCGAAGCGAACCTTGATTTCTCGCCGATGTTCGAGTCTGCCGAGAGTCTGGCGAACGCCGGACAAACGATGCGCCAGTTGTTGACCGAGCCGAACTATGCCGCGCATCTGCGCGCACGCGGCGGCCCGCAGAATGTGCTGGTGGGTTACTCGCGCGGCGCACGCGACAGCGGACTGCTGGCCACGCGCATGACCGTGTTCGAAGCGCAGCGCGACATCGCGCAGGCGGTGAGCGACAGCGGATTCCAATTCGTGATCTGCCATGCGCGCGGCGGCAACGTGGCGCGCGGTGGTTCGCGCATCGATGCGCTGGCGGGGGCTGCGCCGCCGGAGTCGGTCACCGGCGTGCTTCGTCTGACCGAGCAGGGCGAGACGATCAGTCAGAACTATGGTCTGCGGGCCAATGCGCTGCGCACGCTGGAGCGGGCCTTTGGCGCGCTCGCGCCCACGGTGCTTGCGCGTAAACGGGGCGTGTCGCGCGAGGCCGCCGCCACGCACGACAACGTCCGCTGGATCGCCGATCGCAGCCGTGAAGTGTGGCGTCAACGCATGATGCAGGATCGCGGCATGGCGGATTTTTTCCGCGCCGTGACGCCGATCGACGTGATCGAACGCATGCAGGTGGGTTCGCGCACGATCTGGGAGGCTACGCCGTTCGGGCGCGGCATGTTGCTGGCCGTGCGCTCCACGCCCTGGGTGTTCGCGTGGTCGCAGGCGCGCTATTTCGCGCCGGGCTGGTTCGGCGCGGGGGCGGCGCTCACCGAAGGCATCGAGCGCTTCGGCCTTGAAGCGCTGCGCCGTGCGAGCGCGGACTGGCCGTTTTTCAGCCTGCTGCTGGCGGATATCGAGTCGCAGTTGGCCCGCGCCGACATGGACATCGCCGGGCACTACGTCGAACTGGCATCCCCGCCGCTGCGTCACCATGCGCAGGAATTGCGCGAGGAATACCAGCGCTGCTGCGAGGCGGTGCTGGCGATAGGCGGGTCCACGGAACTGCTGGATCAAGACCGCACGCAGCAGCGGGCCATCCAGTTGCGCAACCCCTACGTGGACCCGATGCACCTGATGCAGGTAGACCTCTTGCGCCGCTGGCGGGCCACCGCCCGCGCCGACGAAGACCTGTTCAGCGCGCTGCTGGCGAGCGTCAGCGGCATCGCGCAGGGGCTTCAGACCACCGGTTAGGGGCTTGGCATATAACCCCTGCGCAAGTCACAATAACCGGCTTCCCGGCGCTCTTTGCGCCTGATTCCCGTAAAGTTCGCCTGCTGTGTACCGATACGACGAAATAGACACCACACTGGTCGCCGAGCGCGTTGCGCAGTTCCGTGACCAGACCCGCCGCTTCCTCGAAGGCAAGCTCTCCGAGGATGAGTTCCGCCCGCTGCGCCTGCGCAATGGGCTTTACATCCAGCGTCATGCGCCGATGCTGCGCATCGCCGTGCCCTACGGGCTGCTGGCCACGCGGCAACTGCGCATGCTGGCGCACATCGCCCGCAAGTACGACCGCGGCTACGGCCACTTCACCACGCGGCAGAACATGCAGTTCAACTGGCCGGAACTCAAAAACGTGCCCGACATTCTGGCCGATCTTGCCAGCGTGGAAATGCACGCGATCCAGACCAGCGGCAACTGCATCCGCAACACCACCACCGATCACTTCGCCGGCATCTCGCGCGATGAAATCGAAGACCCGCGTCCCTACTGTGAAATCATCCGTCAGTGGTCCACGCTGCATCCGGAATTCAGCTATCTGCCGCGCAAGTTCAAGATTGCCGTTACCGGTGCGCCGGTGGATCGCGCGGCTTCCGAAGTGCACGACATCGGCCTGCATCTGAAGCGCGGCGAAGATGGCGGCATCGGTTTTGAAGTGCTGGTCGGCGGCGGTCTGGGCCGCATGCCGATGATCGGCAAGCTGATCCGCGATTACATACCGCGTGCGCAATTGCTCAATTATCTTTCGGCCATCCTGCGCGTGTACAACCAGGAAGGCCGCCGCGACAACATCCATCGCGCCCGCATCAAGATTCTGGTGAAAGCCAAGGGCGTCGAGGCGTTTCGCGCTGAAGTGGAGGCCGAATACGAGCGCATCCGCGCGGAAAATCCGCCGCTGGAAGATGCCGAGTTTCAGCGCATGCAGGCGTTCTTCCTGCCGCCGCCCTATGAAACGCTGTCCGACATCGACGTGTGCGCGGGGCAGGGCGCGGACTTCCACGCCTGGTATCGCTACAACACGCGGCCTCACAAACAGCCGGGTTATCGCGCCGTGATCGTGTCGCTGAAGGCGCACGGTGAAGCGCCGGGCGACATCACCGCCGATCAGATGGATGCGGTGGCTGATCTGGCCGACCGCATTTCCTCCGGTCAGGTGCGTTCCACGCACGATCAGAATCTGGTGCTCGGCGAAGTGCGACAACAAGACCTGATCGAAACCTGGCAGGCATTGAAGGCGCTGAACCTTGCCACGCCCAACATCGGCACGCTCACCGACATGATCTGCTGTCCCGGTGGAGATTTCTGCGCGCTGGCGAACGCCGGTTCAATCGGTGTTGCCAAGCAGATTCAGGAACACTTCAACGATTTCGACTACCTCTACGATCTGGGGCATGTGGAAATCAAGATGTCCGGCTGCATGAATGCCTGTGGTCATCATCATGTGGGCAACATCGGCATCTTGGGCGTGGATAAGCACGGGCAGGAGTGGTACCAGATCACGCTGGGCGGTTCGGCTGGCGGCGCGAGTCGTTTGGGCGATGTGATCGGCCCTTCGGTGGCCAAGGAAGAGGTGGCGCAGGTGATTGCGCGCATTCTCGATGTGTATGTGGAACAGCGCGAGGAAGGCGAGGAATTTCTCCAAACCTACCTGCGCATCGGTATCGACCCTTTCAAGGCGCGCGTGTATGCCACCGCTCATTAAAGATCGCGCGATCATCGCGGACGACTGGACCTACGCCGACGCCGTCGACGCCAACACGCCGGGCCGCGTGGTGCTGCCGCTGGCCGCGTATGTGGCCTGCGCCGAAGTGGGCGAGGCTGGTCCCAACCGCGCCGTGCTGCTCACGCCCGAACAGCATGATCTGGAATCGCTGCGCCCGTATGTTGGCGCGTTGCCGCTGGTGGTCATCACATTCCCCAACAGCGGCGATGGCCGTGGCTTCTCGCAGGCCACGCTGCTGCGCGAACGCCTGGGCTACAAGGGCGAACTGCGCGCACGCGGCCGCGTGATGGCCGATCAGGTGTGGTTCATGTCGCGCTGTGGTTTCGATGCCTTCGATATCGCCGAGGGCGAAGACCCGCAGTTGGTGATGGCGCAGTTGAATCGGTTTTCGGTGGCCTATCAGCCGGGGTCGGAAGGCGCGCTGTCGCAGCCGCGCATGCGGCGCTACGGGAGCTGATCGGGGGCGCCGTGGCGGCGCCTCATCCTTGCGTGGGTTGTTACGGCCAACGGGTC
>JAITMN010000318.1 GCA_031277355.1 Nevskiaceae bacterium
CGGTTCTACGCTGCCGCCGTCATCGCCACTGCCATAGGAGCGATAACCGGCCTCACCCGGTTCGGGCATTCGCGGCTGATGCTCGATCATGAAATGTTCGGTGATCGCTTCCGGATCAAGCGGGTTCGCCAGCGTGCCGGTGTAGGGCGTGATCTTCAGGTCGATGATGCCCGGCGGACGCGGCATCGCCGTCGTCGGCACACTGCGCAGCGCCTCGCTCATGTACGACATCCAGATCGGCACCGCCGAGCGTGCGCCGTCCTCGCCGCTGCCCAGCGAGCGTTCGGTGTCGAAGCCCACCCACACGGAGGCCACCAGATTGCCGTTGAAGCCATTGAACCAGGCGTCGCGTTCATTGTTCGTCGTGCCGGTCTTGCCGGCCAGGTCCGAGCGGCCCAGCGCGCGGGCGCGTTGCGCGGTGCCGCGCAACACCACGTCTTTCATGATGTCGGTCATCAGCCAGGCGTTCTGCGCCGAGATCACGCGCGGGGCCAAACGCTCCACCGGCAGATAGCCCGGCCCGCCTTGCTCCTGCGCCAGTTCGCGCAGCGCTTCGGGCGCATCGGCGTCGTGGATGGGCCGCGCCGCCTGTTCATCGGCAACCCATGCCGGAAGCGGCGCTTCCTCGTCAATCGCGGTGACGACGGGTTGCTCTTCTTCTTCGGGCGGCGGCGGTGAATCTTCCTCCGCCTGCGCCTCATCGCCTTCTGCCAAATCCACGGCGGGCAGATCAAGCGCCAGCGTCGATTCGGGCGTCTCGCACTCCGCGCAGGCAATCTGCGGCTGCGCCTGAAACAGCACCTTGCCGCTGGCGTCCTCGATGCGGTCGATGTAGTACGAGGACACCTTGAACCCGCCGTTGGCGAAGGTGGCATAGCCGGTGGCCATGTCCAGTGGCCTTGCCACCAATGTGCCCAGCGCCAGCGTGAGATTGCGCGGAATCACGCTCTTGTCGAAACCAAACAGCGCCGCCCGATCAATCGCCGCGCTGATGCCGATGGTTTGCAGAACACGGATCGACACGGTATTGCGCGAACGCACCAGCGCTTCGCGCAGCCGCAAGGGCCCTGCGAAATCGCCGCCCGAATTCTCCGGCCGCCAGTTTTCCTCGCCGCTGTTGTCGACCACCACCGGCATGTCGAGAACCACCGACGAGGGCGTGAAGCCCATGTCGAGCGCCGCCGAGTAGAAGAAGGGCTTGAACCCCGACCCCGGCTGACGCCGCGCCTGCGTCACGCGATTGAAATTGTTGTTGAAGAAATCAAAGCCGCCGACCATCGACACCACCGCGCCGTCCTGCGGATTCAGCGCCACCAGCGCGCCCTGCGCTTCGGGCAGTTGACCCAACTGCGCCGTGCCGCGCCGGTCGGAGATCACGTACACCACATCACCCACGGCCAGCACGTCGGCCGCCTTGCGCGGCACAGCGCCCACGCCGTTGCGCAATTGTTTGCGCGCCCACGACATGCCTTCCCACAGGATGCGCGCCTCGCCTTCACCGCGAATGTGTACGCGGGCAGCGGTGTCGTCCACCTTCGTCACCACGGCCGGTTGCAGCAGGTTCACCGCCGCGTGCTTGTCGAGCAGATCATCGAGCGCGGCATCGCCCATGTCGGCGCTGAGGGTTACTTTCTCGATGGCCCCCCGGTAACCGTGACGGCGGTCGTATTCGATCAGCCCCAGCCGCAGCGCGCGATTGGCGGCGGCCTGAAGTCGGCCGTCGATGGTGGTGAACACCTTGTAGCCGGAGTTGACTGCGCCCTCGCCGAAACGGCGCACCACTTCCTGTCGCGCCAACTCGGCCACATAGGGGGCTTCCACATCAAAGCGCGGCGCAAAGCCGCGCGAGCCCACGGGTTCCTCGCTGGCCTTGGCCGCCGTCTCGGCGTCGATGTAACCCAGTTGCGTCATTCGCCGCAGCACATAGTTGCGGCGCGTCCGCGCGCCCTGCGGATTGCTGATCGGGTTCAAGCGTGCCGGGGCCTGCACGATGCCGGCCAGCGTCGCCGCTTCGCTCACCGTCAGCTCATCGAGGCGCTTGCCGTAGAAAGTCTCCGCCGCTGCGGCGATGCCATAGCTGCGCTGGCCGAAGAAGATCACGTTCAGATAGGTGGCAAGAATCTGCTCCTTCGTGAAATCGTGCTCCATGCGATAGGTGACGAACACCTCCGCCAGCTTGCGCCGCAGCGTCTTGTCGAGCGTGAGAAACATGTTGCGCGCGGCCTGCTGCGTGATCGTGCTGCCGCCTTGCCCGGCCCCTGCGGAGGCCACGTTCACCGCCACCGCGCGCGTCACGCCCATCCAGTCCACGCCGCTGTGCTCGAAGAAGCGATCATCCTCAGCCGAGATCACCGCATGCCACACCAGTTCCGGCAGCTCATCGAAGGTGATCGGAATGCGCCGCTGCTCGCCGATCTGCGAGATCAGACCGCCACTGCTGGAATACACCCGCAGCGGCACGGCCAGCTCCACACCGCGCATCGTCGCGGCGTCGGGCAGCGAGGGCGCGAGAAAAACATAGGTGCCGGCCAGCGCAAACACGCCCAGCAGCAGCAGGCTGATCAGGGCTGCCACGGGAATCGACAGCCAACGCGGTATTGATCGGTTCACTTATTTCTGTATGGATATACAGTATCCATTCCACTACATCGACAGGTTCACGAAATCATAAATCCAAGTCTGTATTAGACTCTCACCGGAGTAAACTTGTCGTTCGGGTCGAAAAAACGCGGTCTTGATCTACAAGAAGCTGAAATATAAAGGAAAATAGTGTTTTTATTCTCGCAAAAACACCATGCGGTCATGGGGCTCGACATCACGCCGTCGTCGATCAAGCTGATCGAACTGACGATGTCGGGCGGCCAATACAGCGTGGATTGCTATGCTGCCGAGCCCACGCCGCAGAACGCGATGAATGAAAAGGCCATCATCGACGCCGATGCGATTGGCGAGGCGATCAGCCGCGCAGTGCGTCGCGCGGGCGCGCGCACCCGGGATGTGGCCGTTGCGATCAGCGGTGATGCGGCGATCACGAAGATCATCCAGATGCCGCGCAATCTGAAGGAAGCGGACCTTGAAGCCCAGGTCGAGATGCAGGCCGATCAATACATCCCCTTCCCGATGGACGAAGTGGCCTACGACTTCGAAGTGCTGGGCGCTTCGGAGAAAGACCCCGATTCGGTAGACGTGCTGCTGGTGGCCACGCGCTCGGAGAATGTGGAGCAGCGCCGCGCGGCGGTGGCGGCAGCCGGGCTCACCACCCGCATCGTCGACGTGGAAGCCTTTGCGCTGGAAAACGCCTGCCGGCTGATGACGCACCAGATGCCCAATGGCGGCATCGACCGCTCCATTGCGGTGGCCGATTTTGGCGCCAGCACCACCACGTTCAGCGTGCTGCGCAACCTGAAGATCGTCTACACGCGCGATTTCAACTTCGGCGGCAATCAGTTGACCGAAGAAATCATGCGCACTTATGGTCTGTCGCTGGCCGAAGCCAGCCGCTCGAAGAAAGAGGGTGGCCTGCCCGCCAACTACCAGACCGATGTGCTCGACCCCTTCATCGACGACATGACGCAACAGATCAGCCGTTCGTTGCAGTTCTATCTGGCCTCCGGCTCCGGCCGCGAGCAGCCCGATAAAATCCTGCTGTGCGGCGGCTGCGCCAATATCGCAGGCGTTGCCGATGTCGTGCAGAGCCGCCTGGGAATACCGGCCGAGCGTGGCGATCCGCTCGGACAAATGCGGCTCACCGCGCGCGCCCGCGCGCAGGTGCAACGCGACGCCACCGCGCTGCTGACGGCCTGCGGCCTTGCCCTGCGGAGTTTCGACTGATGCCTCGCATAAACCTGCTTCCCTGGCGCGAACAACAGCTTGCCGAGCGCCGCAACAGTTTCTACATCGGTCTGGCCGCCGCCACGGTGGCTGCGGTGGTGGCGATCGGTGCGGCGTGGTTCTTCGTCAACTCGCTGATCGACTCGCAGGGCGATCGCAATGCGGTGCTGAGCGCCCAGATCAAGGAACTCGACACGAAGATTTCCGAGATCAACAACCTCGAAGAACAAAAGGCCCGTTTCGTCGCGCGCATGCAGATCATCGAAACCCTGCAGCGCTCGCGGCCGGAAATCGTGCATGTGTTCGACACCTTCGTCTCGGCATTGCCCGATGGCGTCTACCTCACCGGCCTCACGCAGACCGGCCAGCGCTTCAAGATTCAGGGCGTGGCGCAATCCTCCACGCGCGTGTCCACGTTCATGCGCAACATCGACGCCTCGCAGTGGTTGAAGAACCCCGAGCTTGAAGTCGTCGAGAGCAAGCGCGACAACCCGCTGGGCAGTGATTTCACGCTGTCCGCCGATCAGGTGGCCACCACCGTCGAAGCGCCGCCGCCCAGCGCCAGTGCGGCGGGCGCGCAAGCCGGGAAGGGTACGTCATGAGCTTTCGCAGCACGCTCGACGAACTGAACCAACTCGATCTGCGCGAGCCGGGCCGCTGGCCGTTGCTGGCGCGCGCCGGGGCCATCGTGCTGTGGTTCGTGTTCTTGTCCGTGGTGGTGATCTGGCTCGTGGTGTGGAACCAGAACAAGGGCCGGCTCGACACCGCGCGCGCCACCGAACAGAAACTGCGCACCGAGTTTCGCGAAAAGCACGCCAAGGCCGTGAACCTCGATCTTTACAAAACCCAACTGGACGACATCGAGCGTTCCTTCGGCGCGATGCTGCGGCAGTTGCCGGGCAAGACCGAAGTGCCCAGCCTGCTGGTGGATATCTCTCAAACCGGCCTTGCCGCAGGGTTGCAGCAGCAGTTGTTCCAGCCGCAGGCGCAGCAAAACAAAGACTTCTACGCCGAGTTGCCGATCCGGATTCGCCTGACGGGCAGCTATCACGAGATGGGCGATTTCGTCAGCGGCATCGCGGCGCTGCCGCGCATCGTCACGCTGCACGATGTCAGCATCAAGCCGGTGGGCGGAGATGCGGGCTTTGATCAGTTGCAGATGGATGTAACGGCCAAGACCTATCGTTATCTGGACGAAGACGAACTGGCTGCCGCCGAAGCCGAACGCAGGGCTGCGGCGGCGGCCACCCGTCGTGCGGGCGCACAATGAAGACCATCGCTTCAACGATATTTGCCGCCGCGCTGCTGGCCGGTTGTTCCAGCCGCGACAACGACTTGCAGCAATTCATCACGCAGGTTCAGCAGGAGCAGCCCAGTGGCGTTGCGCCGCTGCCTGAGGTCAAGCCCTATGAAAGCTTCACTTATGCAAGCGGTGGCCGCCGCTCGCCGTTCATTCCCGGTGCAGCCGGCGGCGGTGTGGCCGGTGTGCGCCCCGACTCCAAGCGCAATCACGAGTTCCTCGAACAGTTCTCGCTCGATACGCTGAACATGGTCGGCACGATGTTCATCAATGGTCGCAATTATGGCTTGGTCAGAACGCGCGATGGCCTCGTGCATCGCGTGCTGCCGGGCAATTATCTCGGGCAGAACGATGGCCGCATCACTTCCATCGAATCAAACCGAATCAACGTGGCCGAGCTCGTGCCGGACGGGCTCGGCGGCTTCATAGAGCGCGCCAGTTCGATCGCGCTGAACGAATGACCGGCAGGAGATCATGCGAATGAATCGTTACACCTCATCCACGCTGCGCCGGCTCTGGGTCGCCATCGTGGTGTTCGGCGGCACTTGCGCCGCCACGACGGTTTACGCCGCCGCCAATCAGTTGCAGTCGGTGGACGTGCAGACGCTGCCGGGGGCGGGCGTGCAGGTGACGATGACGCTGTCCGGTCCGGCTTCGGAGCCGCTGGACTTCACCATCGACAACCCCGCGCGCATCTCCTTCGATCTGGCCGACACGTCGCTGGCGCTCGACCAGCGCCGCATCGACGTGCGCAGCGGCGGGCTCGACTCCATCGTGGCCGCAGAGGCCGGTGGCCGCTCGCGCGTGGTGCTGAACCTGGATCGCATGACGGCGTACCAGAAGCGCGTGGAGGGCAATCGCGTCATCGTGATGCTCGGGGCGGGCGCTGGCGTTGCCGCCGCCGCTGGGCCCGTTGCCGCGCAGGCTGTGGCGGCATCGGCCGCTCCGGCGCAGGGCTTGCCTGCCGGCGGGCGCAGCATCCGCAGCATCGACTTTCGCCGGGGCAACGACGGCGCGGGGCGCGTGGTCGTGCAATTGTCCGACCCGCGCACGCCGGTGAACGTGCGTCAGCAGGGCAATCAGATTCTGGTGGACTTTGCCGGCACGGTGCTGCCGTCGCAATTGCAGCGCCGTTTCGACGTCACGGACTTTGCCACGCCGGTGAGCAGCTTCGATGCAGTGGGCGATACGGCCGGCACGCGCCTGGTGGTGTCGGCAGTGGGCGATTTCCAGCAATTGGCCTATCAGGCCGACGATCAGTATGTGATCGAATTGCAGCCGCAGCGTCAGGCGCAGGCCACTGATCGCGACGTGCGGCCGGTCTACACCGGCGAGCGGATGAGCGCGAACTTTCAGGACATCGAAGCGCGCACGTTGCTGCAACTGATCGCCGATACCGGCGGCCGCAACATCGTCGTGAATGATTCGGTGTCGGGCAGCGTCACGCTGCGTTTGCAGAACGTGCCCTGGGATCAGGTGCTCGACATCGTGCTGCGCACCAAGGGCCTCGACAAGCGCGTGCAAGACAATGTGATCATCGTCGGTCTTGCCGAAGAACTGGCGCAGCAGGAAAAAGACGCACTGGCCGCGCAGAAGGACATCCGCGAACTGGCGCCACTGCGCACCGAATACCTGCAAGTGAACTACGCCAAGGTCGAAGACATTCAGGCGTTGATCGACCCGAGACGAAGCCTGACTGGCGCAGGCGGGGCCGGCGTGGGTCTGGGCGGCATTTACAACAATCGCCTGCTGTCGGATCGCGGCAGCGTCACGATCGACCCGCGCACGAACACGCTGCTGATCAAGGACACCGCAGAGGTCATCGAGAACATTCGTCAGTTGGTGGCCACGCTCGACGTGCCGGTGCGTCAGGTGCAGATCGAAGCGCGCATCGTCGTGGTGAACGAGGACTTCTCGCGTGATCTGGGCGTGCGCGCCGGCCTCACCGCCACGCGCTCCAATGGCAACGCGGGCCTGTTCGCCACCTCCGGCACCGCCGCCAGCACCGACACGATACTGGGCTCGGCCATCGACAACCTGCAAACCTCGTCGGCCGCAGGCGGACCCGTTTCGCCGTATCCGGTGGCCGTTCCCGGCGGCGCGGCTGCGCCGAATCGCTACAACGTGAACCTGCCGGTGTCGAACCCTGCCGGTTCGCTGGCCTTCATGGTGCTGGG
>JAITMN010000320.1 GCA_031277355.1 Nevskiaceae bacterium
ACCTGCACCCACACCGGCAGATGCATGCGCCCACGCTGAATCTGATGCATCAGCAGTTCGGCGGGCAGGAAGTGCGTGCAGATCACCGCATCGGGAGCAAACTCGCGCACCGCGCGCAGCAGCGCTTCGGCGTTGAATCGCTCCGCAGCGCGGCGCAAACGTTGCAGCGGTGAGCGCGGATTGGCCTCATCGGATTTTTGATACAGCAGCCGCCACATCGTCGGGCTGGCCGAGATCAATTTCATGTAGCCGCTGACATACAGCTTGCGAAATGCAGCAGTGACGTACTGCATCACATCCAGATGCAGCGTTTGCACGCCGGGCAAATGCCGCTGCGCATGGTGATGCAAAGCCTCTGCGGCGCGTGCATGTCCCGCGCCGGCCGAAACGCTCAACAGCAGAATCTTTTTCATTGCAGCGTCATTCTGGCATCGGTGAGAGCAACACCGCAAAGCCATCCTCCGTCACCCGAGTCAGCACGCGCCGGTAGCGCGCGTGATCGGCGTGACCGGCTTCGATCAGCCCCACCGCGCCGCCCGCCGCCTGACGAAGCGGCAGCAGCGCGATGGGTGAGGCCACCGGCGTCAACTGCGCGCCCTTGCCGGCCATCAATGTGGCGATGACACCAAACAACTCGCCGGTAATGGTTGGCCGCGACAGGATCACCAGCCGTTGCTGCCCTTCGGAATTGGTCACAAGGTATGCGTGCCCGGAAATGTTCGACACCGACACCACACCGTTCTGCGCGTAACCGGCATCGGTGCGATCGGTTTCGGCAAATACCAGACAGGTGCGCGCTTCGTCCCAATCAATTTTCGTGCGATAGGCATAGACCGCGCCGGGCTTGGAATACGACGGCCGCAGCGTGAGGTATTCGCCTTCCAGCCAATCCACCGTGGCGCGGGCGTAAGCGCCCAGCGCATCGGAGGCAATGCCCACATTGCGCGATGCAGAGGCCGCCGGCGCAGGCCGCAGCGCCATGCCCAACGCGGCTTCCAGACGCACCAGCGTCGCCAGTGAAAAAGCGCGCTGCCCCGACAGCGATTTTTCCAGTGTGGAAAGGCTGATGCGCGCACGATCAGCCAGCGTCTGGCGACTGATGCGCTGACGCGCCAACGCCTCGCGTATCGCCTGCGCCACCTGCGCACTTTCGGCCAGTTCCAATTCATCGCGCACCGGAAAACTCCGTACTCGTCCGTACTGATCCGTACAGCGGCGGAAATTTCACCCGGTTCGCGCGGAAAAGTCCATCGCCGTGGCAATAGCGGCAAAGCTTGACTCTCGCGCTTGGGCGCGCGGTGTCGAGAATCAAAGGCGTCAAAACAATCTCCCCAAGGGGACGTCATCATGGTCACGCATCGCATCGTTTCATTGTTCGCTTCCCTGCTGGCCTTTGCGGCAACCCTCGCCCATGCGCAAACCGACATGGGCGCGCTGACGGTGAAGAGCCGCGACGGCTCTCGCGTCGAAGCACCGCTGCTGGCCACCGATATCGATGTCACGGTATCGGGCCCCGTGGCGCGCACGCGCGTCACGCAGCAGTTCATCAACCCCACCGACAAGTGGGTGGAGGCCACTTACACGTTTCCGCTATCCGATGGCGCGGCAGTGGACACGTTGAAGATGGTCGCCGGCAATCGCGTCATCATCGGCGAGATCAAGGAACGCGCCGCCGCCCGCCAAATCTACGAACAGGCCAGGACCGAAGGACGCCGCGCCTCGCTGGTCGAACAGCAGCGGCCCAATGTGTTCACCACCGATGTAGCCAATGTCGGGCCGGGCGACACCGTCGTGGTGCAGATCGAGTTGCAGGAAGCCGTGCGCATCAGCGATGGCGAATACGCGCTGCGCGTGCCGCTGGTGGTCGCGCCGCGCTACACGCCTGCGCCGCTGCGTCAGGAGTTCTCCGCCGCCGACGTTCAGCAAGGCTGGTCCACCGGCGAGCAGTGGACGGCAACGCCGGTGCTCGATCCACGCCTCGATCCACCGGCCAACCCCGTGGCGCTGCGCGTGCATCTGAACGCCGGTTTCCCGCTGGCCGAAGTCAAGAGCCATCATCACGCCATCGCGGTGCAAACCATCGACGACACCGCACGCGACATCACCTTCACGCCCAATGATGTGAACGGTGTCGTTGCCGCCGACCGCGACTTCGAACTGACGTGGCGCGCACGCTCCGGCGCAACGCCCACCGTGGGCCTGTTCCGCGAGCGTGTTGGCGATGCCGACTATCTGCTGGCGATGATCGTGCCGCCCAGCGGCGCAGCGCCCGGACCGCGTCTGCCGCGCGAGACGATTCTGGTGGTCGATACTTCCGGCTCGATGGGCGGTGAGTCGATCGAACAGGCGCGCGCCAGTCTGCTGATTGCGCTCGATGGTCTCAAAGCCGGTGATCGCTTCAACATCATTCGCTTCAGCGACGACATGTCGCAATTGTTCGCGCAGCCGGTGGCCGTGGATGCGCAGAGCATCGCCACCGCGCAGCGTTTCGTGAACGGCCTGCAAGCCTATGGCGGCACCGAAATGATCCCCGCACTGCGCGCCGCATTGCGCGATCCGGACGCCAACCAATCAGGCATCGTGCGTCAGATCGTGTTTCTCACCGATGGCGCGATCAGCAATGAACAGCAGATGTTCGAGTTGATCGGCAATGCGCGCGGCCGTTCACGCATCTTCATGGTCGGCATCGGTTCTGCGCCCAACTCGCATCTGATGACGCGCGCGGCTGAACTGGGGCGCGGCACGTTCACGCACATCGGTTCCACCGCGCAGGTGCAACAGCGCATGAGCGAGTTGTTTGCAAAACTGGAAAGCCCCGTCGTCACCGGCCTTGCCGCGAAGATCGAAGGCTTGGCGGTGGAGTTCTCGCCCAATCCGCTGCCTGATCTTTATCGCGGCGAGCCGGTGCTGCTGTTTGCCAAAGCCCCGCAACTGCATGGCAGCTTGAGTATTCAGGGATCAAGCGGCGCGCAGCCGTGGAGCGCCGTGTTGCCGCTCGATCAAGTGCGCGAAGGTCAAGGCATCGCCAAACTCTGGGCACGGCGGCGCATCGACGGCATCGAAGCTTCAGCCATTCTTGGCAATATCGCACCCGATGAATCCGACCGTCAGATTCTGGCGCTGGCGCTGGAACATCATCTGGTGTCGCGCCTGAGCAGTCTGGTTGCCGTGGATCACACGCCGGTGCGCCCCGCGAATCAAAGGCTGACCCGTGCGGACATTCCGCTGAATCTGCCCGCAGGCTGGGACTTCGACAAGGTGTTCGGCAATCGCGGCATGCGCGATGCGATCAGCAACGATGATGGCGATGATCCGGTGCTGCTGGCAGCCGCATCGAACTCCGTGCTGCTGCCACGCACCGGCACATTGTCGCAATTGACGAAGCTGCTGGGCCTGATGCTCGGCATGTCGGGCTTTGCACTGATCCACATCACACAACGCCAACAGGCAAGGAGCTGATGATGATCCCCCGTCGCGCAAGGTCACTGTTTCGTCTGCTGGGCATCGCGTTGTTGGCAGCCGGCTTGGCCTGCGCGGCGGCGGGGTTGTGGATTCCGGTCAAAGCCGTGATGGCGCAGCATCTGCTTGATCGCGCTTTCACGGCAAGCCTCAACACCGGGCATGTCGTGAAGCCCTGGTCCTGGGCCGACACCTGGCCGGTGGCGCGCGTCAGCGTGCCGCGATTGGGCATCAGCGTCGTCGTGCTTGCAGGCGACAGCGGGCAAGCGCTGGCCTTTGGTCCCGGTCACGTCAACGGCACGGCGCGTCCGGGCGAACCGGGCACCGCCGTGTTCGCCGCACATCGCGATACGCATTTTGATTTTCTGGATCAGCTCAACCACGGCGATGTGATTGAAGTGCAGCGCACAGATGGTGTGATCGCGCACTACACCGTGCAACGCACCGCAGTGGTCCGTTGGGATCGATCAGGCATCGATCCTGATGAAGCAGGCCAGCATTTGGTACTGGCCACCTGCTGGCCGCTTCATGCCACCACACCCGGCGATCAGCGTTACCTCGTCGTTGCACAGGCAACACCGCGTTGAATCACTGCATCAAAATTTGCCATCGCCATCCTTGGCGATGGTCTTAGCAGCCTCCCTGCCAAAAGCGGGTTGCACCGATCCGCCGCATGGCAAACGCAAAGTAAGAAGATGATGAAAAAGGATGCCGTCGAGCCCGGAACCGCTCGACCCGTCTGTTGCACAACATCCCTGCGTGTACCATGTGGCCGCCAAATTGTTGGACTGTGTTGCGGCGTATTTGCCGCATTCACCAAGTCGCTAGTGGGGCTTATAGCGAACGCCAAGGGCCGCGTCTTCACCCGAAAGAGTGATGCGCAAAATTTCATAAAACGCCATCTTATTTAGATTAGATTGGAGTGATACGAGACTGTTTTCGTTATGTAAAATTGAATCTTCTTTGAGCGCTTCTGCATATCGAATAACAATTTGATGCAGCGGTCCCTGATCCGCTTAAGGATTTGCCGTTGAACCTTGATACCGACCCATTCGAAACGCTGGTCGCCGACATTTATGACGCAGCGGCCGATCCGGTACTCTGGCCCACCTTTCTGGAGCGGCTGCGTCGTCTCGTGGGCTCCGAATTGATGACGGTGTTCTCCGTCGACAAACCCACGCGGCGCATCGAGCAGGTGCATCACACCAAGCACGATAAGGCGCTGTGGGACAGCCTGTCGATTGAGCTGCCGAATGTTCCGGTGGCAGAGGTCATCCTTGAGGGAATGATCGACACGCCGGCTTCGTCGCTGTCGATGATGTCGGAGGAAGAATTCAACCGCTCGGAGTTTTACCAGCGGTGGATGCAACCCTGGGGCATGCGCGACGGCACCACCTGCCCCATTGTCGAAACCGCCGATCAGCACATCCTGTTGGGTTATTGCGTATCGCGCAACCGCGAGCCGGTCACTGTCGACGAGATGGCGTTGCTGCAACGCCTATCGCCGCATCTGCGGCGCGCCTTCATGATCGGCGAAACGCTGGAGCGCACGCGCTGGGAAGCCGAACTGGCGCTGACCACGCTGTCGAAAATCCAGACGCCGATCCTGATCTGCGATGCCAACGGACACCTGATCTTCGCCAATGCCGCCGGCGAAACGGCGTTCTCCGAACGCGGACCGCTGAACGTTCGGGGCGGCCGGGTCGAGCCGCGCTCCCTGGCGGTGCAGACCAGCTTCGCCGACGCGCTGCGCCGCGCCGCTTCCAGCGATCTGGCGATGGGACGGCGCGGCATCGGCGTGCCGCTGGCCGCGCATACCAACGGCGGTCACGCCTATGTGCTGCCGCTGCTGGGCTCGGGCATCCGGCGCATCTCCGGCCGCTCGCTCGTGGCGGTGTTCGTCTCCACGCACAAGGGTCAGGCGCTGCCGGGCGAGACCGTGCTGATGACGCTGTTCGACCTGACTCCCGCCGAAGCCCGCGTGATGGCGCATGTCGGGCAGGCGCAGTCCACGGCGGCGGTCGGCGCGAAGCTGGGCGTCAAGGCCAACACGCTGAAGACGCATCTGTCTCATATCTTCCGCAAAACCGGCTGTGCGAGTCAGGCGGAGTTGGTGAAGTTGATGTCCAGTCTGTCGCTGCCGGTCAATGTCAGCAGCGGGGGCGAGATTCCCCCCCCCCCCCCCGCAACTGACGTGAAGGCTGTGCAGCGCGGGGCGAGGCAGACCTAGGGTTTACTGGTTCGCCGTGGCGCTGGCGGCGGGCTGGCGCCTCTGCAACCGCCCACCCCACTGCCAGCACACCCACGCGATCACGCCGCAGGCCAGCGAGAACAGCGCCAGGTGCGCCAGATCGCCGTTCAGCAACGGCGCGAGCAATCCCATCACCACCGCGCCGACGCCCAGCGCGATGAAGGACTGCACCGATGCCGCCGCGCCGCGTGCGCTCGGGAACATGTCGAGCATTTCCAGCGACAACACCGGATAGGTCAACTGCGCGCCGCAGGCCATCAGGAACCAACTGGCCTGCACCACGGGAATGGGCACTTCGGTCAGCGCCAGATGGCCGATCACGCCCATCAACGCCGACACGCAGAGCATCCCGAAGCCCATCTTCGTCTGCATGTTGCGCGACACGCGCCCGGCCAGACGGCCCGCCGCAAGTGATGCGCAAACAAAGCCGCCGACAATCGGGAAGAACAACTTGTGGAACTGCGTTTCCGACAGATGCCAGTGTTCGATGATGATGGCCGGCGCAGAGCCGACGTAGACGAACAGCGAGGCCATCGCCAATGCGGCCGATATCGCAAACAGCAGATACGCCGGACGCGAGCCCACGCCCCAGCAGGTGCGCGCCAGCGTGGCCGCGTGGAATTGCGTGCGCGCCGCGCGTGCGTGGGTTTCGGGCAGCGCAAAGTAGGTGACCAGCGCCAACGTCAAACCCAGCAACAGCAACATGCCGAACACGCTGCGCCAGCCCAGCGCCACATGCACCCAGCCGCCGATGATCGGCGCGGCGGCGGGGGCAATGGAGAACACCAGCATCATGTTGCTCATCAAACGCTGCGCGTTGGCGCCGTCGAACAGATCACGCACCACGGCGCGCGCCACAGTGGGACCAATGCCGGCGGCCATGCCCTGCAACACGCGAAAGCCCAGCAACAAACCAAACGTCGGCGCAAGCAGGCAGCCGATGGTGCCGATGGTGTAGAGAACAAGGCCGCCGACCACCACGCGCCGCCGTCCCAGCGCGTCGGATAGTGGGCCGTGTACCAGAGTGAAGCAGGCGAAGGGCAGCAGATAGGCGGTGATGATCTGCTGCACCTGCAATGCGGTGAGACCGAACTCGGAGGCAATCGACGGAAACGACGGCAGAAAGGTGTCGATCGACAGCGGACTGATCATCGACAGACTGGCCAGCAGCACCGAGATGGCGATGGTCGGCCGCCCGCCCCGGCCGGTCAGACGAATCTTCACTTTAGGATTT
>JAITMN010000368.1 GCA_031277355.1 Nevskiaceae bacterium
GCAACGTCCGCGCCGGGGATAACCCAAAGGGAGAGCGGCGCTCGCCGCTACGAACCAGTGACGGTGACGACTCTACGACCGCTGCGCGCGGCGGGGCTGATGCTCGCCGCTGCGGTGTGCTTTGGCGGAATGACCATTGCGATCCGCCTGGCTTCCCAGACGCTGAACACGCTGGAAGTGGCGTTTTTCCGCAGCCTGTTCGGGCTCGTGGCGATGCTGCCGCTGCTGTTCAGCGCGGATCGGTCCGTGCTGCGCACCACGCAACTGTCGCGCTACTTCGTGCGTGGCGTCGTGGGATTGCTGGGCATGTTCGGCAGCTTCTGGGCCATCGCAAATCTGCCACTGGCGCAGGCGATCTCCATTTCGTATTCCTCGCCGGTGTTCGTGACGATTCTGGCCGTGCTGATCCTGCGCGAGAAAGTGCTGGCGCGGCGCTGGAGCGCCGTGGCGCTGGGCTTCATCGGCGTGCTGATCATCCTGCGGCCGGGCTCGGCGCACTTTTCTGCCGGCACGCTGATCGCGTTGATGGCCGCAGTGCTCAGCGCGCTGGTGTCCGTGCAGATCAAACAGATTTCGCGCGTGGACGCGGCCAACACCATCGTGCTCTACACCTATCTGTTCTGGACGCCGATGGCGCTGATTCCCGCGCTGTTCGTGTGGCAATGGCCGCAGGGCATCGCCTGGGTATGGGTGATCGGCGCGGGCCTGCTGGGCACCGGCGGCCAGGTGCTGTGGACGCACGCACTGAAGATCGGCGAAGTGTCGGCGTTGACGCCGATCAATTTCGTTCAATTGCCGGTGGTGGCAACAGCCGGCTGGCTGTGGTTCGGCGAAACGGTGGGCGTGTGGACACTGGTGGGCGCGGGCATCATCCTCATCGCCAATGCCTACATCGCGCACCGCGAAGCCGTGCTGCGGCGTCGCGGTTGCCTGTAACGCAATTATCCGGCAGATGCGCCGACCACCGGCTTGACCGCAAACTGCAACGCGGCCAGCCGCGCATACAGTTCGTTGGTCTTCAGCAACTCGGCGTGCGTGCCCACGGCAACGATGCGCCCCTGATCCATCACGACGATGCGATCGGCCTTCAGCACCGTTGCCAAGCGATGCGCGATGATCAGCGTGGTGCGGCTCGACATCAGCCCTTCCAGCGCCTGCTGCACGGCCAGTTCGCTTTCGGCATCGAGGCTGCTGGTGGCTTCATCGAGCAGCAGCACGGGAGGGTCTTTCAATATCGCCCGCGCGATGGCGATGCGTTGACGCTGCCCGCCCGACAACCGCGTGCCGCGTTCGCCCAGAAAGGTGTCGTAGCCCTGCGGCAGATTCATGATGAACTCATGCGCAGCGGCAGCCTTGGCGGCACTCTCGATATCGGCGTCGCTGGCGTCGGGGCGACCATAGCGAATGTTCTCGCGCGCCGATGCGCCAAACAGCACGGTTTCCTGCGGTACGAGGCCAATGCGCGAGCGCAGCGCCACCGGATCAAAGTCGCGGATATTCACGCCATCCAGTTGCACGCTGCCCGATAGCGGATCGTAGAAACGCAGCGTCAACTGAAACGTCGTGCTCTTGCCCGCACCGGAAGGGCCGACGAAGGCCACCGTCTCGCCCGGCGCAATGTTCAGCGTGAAGTCGGCCAGCGCCGCGCTCTCGGGACGCGAGGGATAGCGGAAGCTCACCTGCTCGAAGCGCAGTTCACCGCGACTGCGCGCCGGCAGCGGCGCCGGATGCGCGGGCGCTGCGATGGCGCTGCGCGCATTGAGCAACTCCACCAGACGCTCCATCGCGCCCGCCGCGCGCTGCACTTCGCCCCATTGTTCGATCAGCGCAGCCGCCGAGCCGGTGACGAAGGCGGCATACAACAGGAATTGCCCCAGTTCACCGCCAGTCATCCCGCCTGCCAGCACCGAACGCGCGCCCATCCACAACACCAGCGTCACGGCCATCATCACCAGCATCGTGCCGATGGCGGTGAGCAGCGCGCGCACCTTGTTGCGCCGTATCGCGGTGTGAAAGCTCTGCTCCACGGCTTCGTTGAAACGCCTGCTCTGCAAGTCTTCCAGCGTGAACGCCTGCACGGTCTGCATCGCGTTCAATGTCTCGCCGGCCTGCCCCGCCGAATCGGCCACGCGATCCTGCGCATCGCGCGACAGACGCCGCACTTTGCGACCCACTGCAAACAGCGGCAGCATGATCAGCGGAATCAGCACCAGCATCACGCCGGTGAGCCGCCAGTCGGTCACGGCCATCATCACAAGGCCGCCGAGCAGGTTCAGCAGCGAGCGCAACGTGATCGAGATGCCCACGCCGGAGATGGACTGCACCAGCGTGGTGTCGGTGGTCAATCGCGACAACACTTCGCCGGTGCGCGTGACTTCGAAGAACGTCATGTCCATGTGCACGACGCGCCGATACACCGCCTCGCGCACGTCGGCCACCACGCGCTCGCCCAGCCACGTGACCAGATAAAAACGCGCCGCCGCAAACACGCCGAACACGATGGCGGCGGCGAGAAAACCCAGGAAATAGCGATTCACCGTGGCCGAATCGCCACCGGCCATGCCTTGATCCACCAGCATGCGCACCGCCACCGGCAACGCCAGCATCGCGCCGGAGGCGATCAGTAATGCCAGCAACGCCAGCAACAATGTTGCGATATGCGGCGCCAGAAACGGCGCCAGCGCGCGCAGCGGTTTCAGCGACCGGCCACGCGGACGGTCACGAGGGGAATCGGCCATGTTCAATCCTCGCCGGCGGGTTGATCCGGAAACAGCACATCCTGAAAGCCGAACTTCGACAAATCGCGCATCCGCATCGGATACAGCACGCCGTCGAGATGATCGACCTCGTGTTGCACGACGCGCGCATGAAAACCATCGACGGTGCGGTCGATGGACCGCCCGTATTCATCCACGCCCCGATAGCGCAGTGAAGCATGACGCGGCACCAGCCCGCGCATGCCCGGCACCGACAGACATCCTTCCCAACCTTCCTCGATCTGATCGCCCAGTGGAATCAGCTCGGGATTGATCAACACCGTGGGCGGCACCGCCGGCGCATCCGGATAGCGATCGTTGCGGGTAAAACCAAAGATCACGATGCGGGAAGACACGCCAATCTGAGGCGCGGCAAGCCCTGCGCCGTTGGCCGCATGCATCGTGTCGTGCATGTCGATCAGCAACTCGCGCACCCAGGGCGCGCAGGGATCGGAAACCTCGGCAGCGCGCTGCAACAGCAACGCTTCGCCCATGCGCAGAATCGGTCGGACAGCCATTGTCTCTGCCATCTAACATCGTCGGAAACGACGAGGGCCCGGTTTGCGCCGGGCCCTCGGAAGCGTTTGCCAGAAAAAACCTACAGAACGCTTCGGTTCATCAATTACCAGCGGCCACCGCCGCCGCCGCCACCACCGCCGCCGCGACCGTAGCCACCGCCACCGCCGCGGCCATAGCCGCCACCACCACCGCCGCCACCGCCACGAGGCTTGTCTTGAGCCTCATTGACGCGCAGCGGACGGCCGCCCATCGAGTAACCGTTCAACGCCTGAATGGCGCGAGCAGCATCGGCCTGGGGCATTTCCACGAACCCGAAGCCACGCGGGCGACCCGTCTCTCGGTCGGTCGGGAGTGCAACGGACTCAACCGTGCCATGCTGCGAGAACAGCGCACGGACCGCAGCCTCATCCGCCGTAAACGGGAGGTTGCCAACGTAAATCTTCGCCATGATGTATCGATCTCCAACAACAGTTTTATTTTCGAATGACTCGATCGGAGACCCTTCCACTAGAGTTCGCGCGCTTAGGGCGCAACAGGACAGAAGACGGACGACCAACGACCGGCGGCCATTCTATACGCGAATCTTTCAGGGAAAGAAGTTCTTTTTCGATTGTCAACCCCTAAAAATGCACAGATGTGACTCAGATCACTGCCGGTGCAGGCAATTTCGGCTGCCCCGGTCAGGCAGATGGCGGCAAACGCGCCGGCAACCAGGCTGAAATGTGCTGTATCTGCTCCAGGCAGAGACTATGGCCCATCGCGTAGGTTCGCCATTGCACCGGATAGCCTGCCGCCGCCAACGCATCGCGCGACAACTCGCCGAAAGCCGGCGCGACGACGGCATCTTGCGTGCCGTGACACATCAGGATCGGCGTGGCGCGATTGGCTGTGCTCGCCTCACTGACCAAACGCTCGCGCAATGGCAGATAACACGACAGCGCGAGAATACCCGCAAGCGTTTGCGCATGACGCACACCCACATACAGCGCCATCGCGCCGCCCTGCGAAAATCCCGCCAGCACGATGCGCTGCGAAGCAATGCCCTTCTCGCATTCATTGGCAATCAACGATTCAATTCGCGCACGCGATGCGTTCAAGCCTTCTTCATCATCGCGGCCTTCTGGCGTCAATGAGCGAATGTCGTACCAGGCGCGCATCGCATGACCGGCGTTCACCGTGACCGGTCGCACCGGCGCATGCGGAAACACGAAGCGAATGCGCGACGATGAGGGCAAGCGCAGCTCGGGCACCAGCGGCACGAAGTCGTGACCATCAGCGCCCAGGCCGTGCATCCAGATCACTGCGGCATCGGCCTCGCCATCGGCGGGCGCAAGCGTGACGCCGTGCTCGTGCTCGGTTTTTACCGTCCGCATGAGGATGAACTCAAGCCGCCGCAACCGGCGACTTCAACGCCTGCTCGATCAGAAACACGTCGGTGAGCAATGCGCGCAGATGCACATTGGCATTGAGATTATCGACCAGCAGCGAAGGGATGCGTGCGCGGCCCAGCACCACGCCAATCGCACCGCGCGCCGCCGCGACATCGCGCTCGACGGTGGCGAGGAAATCCTCGATGCCCAGACGCGGATCGGCTCCGGCAAACCCCGCGCGCAACGCGCCTTCCATGCTCGACAGCGCGTCGTGCATTTGGCTCAATCGCTGCCGCAGTTCCGTGCCGCGTTCCTCCTGCCGTCCCTGCGCGGCATAGGCCAGCAGGAATTCATAACCGCGTTCGATGATTTCGATGCGTTCGTCGAGCAGCAGCGTGTCACTCACCGCGCTCGACCTTTTCCAGATCGTGATCCTGCGCCAGCACGGCACGCGATGCCCGGCCGGTCAACATCGCGCGCAGATATTCGCGCTTCTCCGGCAGCAGACCAAAGTACACATGCACCAGCAGCAGGAACACCGCCGCCAGCGAGGCCAGATCGTGCAGCAGCGTCATCACGCCCCAGGTGCGCAGCGACAGCGCATAGGGATCACGCTCGAAAAACGGCACGCCGGCTTTTTTCATCAGGAACCAGCCGGTGATGATGACCACCAGAATCGTGAGCATCCACCCCAGGTGCATCAGCTTCTGCGGCATCGTGTATTTGCCCGGCAGACTTCCGCCGCCGCTGCCGCCCAGCGCAATCGTGCGCACGCTCTGCCAGAACAGCGCGCGCACGATATGCAGCACGATCAGCGCCGTCAGCAGTACGCCTGAAATCCAGTGAATCTTCACCCATGCGAAATTCACGCCGAGAACAGGCAGCAGGCCCGTGACCATCAACAGCAGCACCACCACCGCGTTGATCCAATGGAAGGCGCGGTCGAAACCGGCATGACGCAACACCGTGTCGTTGTCGTGACTGGCCATCTCAACCCCCGTTGCGACGGCCGCGCACCGCGCGCCAGATCAGATGACCGACAATCACCGCCACGCCCGCCCAGAAGGCAACCGGCAGCAGGTCCCAGGAGATGCCATTGACGATGCGCTCTCCCCAGGCATCGTGGCCGAAACGCAGAATGCTCATGCTTGACCTCCGCGCACCGCGCGGCGAACCAGATTTTCCATCAGCGGAATCTTGAAGCCATTGAAGCCCAGCGGCTGCGCGCCGCGTGAGGCCAGCGGCGCAACGCGATCAGCGGTGGCCGCATCGCGCGCGCCGCCGCTCAACGCCTGCTCCACCGCCGTGAGGCGCAGCGGCGTACACGCCACCGCGCCGCACACCACGCGCGCATCGCGGATCGTGCCGCCTTCGGTGCGCAGCGCCATCGCAATGCTCACCAGCGCGAAATCCCAGGCCGCGCGATCGGCCACTTTTTCGAAGTAGAACTCCGCGCCGGCCCAGGTTGCGGGGATGTTCACCGCGACGAGAAGCTCACCTTCGCGCAGCGCGTTCATGCGGCGAATGTCCACCGCCGGACCGACGAAGAAATCGGCAGCCGGCACGATGCGCTCACCCGATGCGCCGCGCAGCACGAAGCTGGCCTCCAGCGCCACCAGCGCGTTGGCGGTGTCGGATGGCGTGACCGCCACACAGCGGCTGGCGCCAAACACCGCATGTTCGCGGTTCTGGCCCTGCGGCGTGTCGGCGTAGCACATGTTGCCGCCGGCGCGGTAGCAGTCCATGCCGCCCCGGTAGTACCAGCAGCGCGTGTCTTGCAGCAGATTGCCGCCCAGCGTGCCGACATTGCGAATCTGCGGACTGGCGACGCGCCCGGCCGCCGTTGCGAGCAAACCGAAGCGCTCGCGGATCAGCGGATGCGCTTCGATTTCAGCCAGCGTGGTCAGCGCGCCGATGGTGACGCCACCGTTGTTGTCGGTGACGCCGCGCAGTTCGGCAATGCCGCTGATGTCGACCACCGCAGGCGTGCGCTTCACGCGATTCTTCAGCCAATCGAAGCTGTCTTGTCCGCCGGCGACCACCCAGCCGTCGCCGCCCAATTGCTTCACCAGTGTTACCGCCGCATCGACCGTATCCGGCTGATAGAGGTCGAAATGCGGCATCATGTCTTTGAGCATTTCTTGTCCCTTACTGGCAGTTGACCTGCAACGGACCGTGCGCCTGAGGCCGGCCATGCAGATGATTCAGGATCATGTCGGGCACGATGGGCGTGCGGTTGAACACATGCCCGCCAACAGCTTCCGAGATCGCGCACAGCAACGCGGAGGCCGCGCAACCCAGCAGCGGTTCGCCGATGCCCTTCGTGCCCAAGGGGCTTGATGGATCGGGGCTGTCTACCGCTGAGGTGTGGAAGCGGTGCGCCACATCGCCATAGGTGGCCGGCTTGGCCTGATAATAGCCAATGCTGGCCGGTAGACCGATTTGCGGGTCGTACACGATGCGCTCCAGCGCGGCGACGCTGAAACCCTGCACCGCACCGCTCTTGATCTGCGTTTCAAGGCCCGCCGGATGGATCACCGTGCCGCAATCGGCCACGCCCACATAATCGACGATGGTGTGCTTGCCGGTTTCAAGGTCCAGTTCGATTTGCACGAAGCCCACGGCGAAAGCCGAGGGCGCACCATCCACCGGCAGCGTGTCTTTGGCCACACCGATCAGGCCCGTGCCCGCCAGCGCTGCGGCTGATTCCTTCGTCATCGCGTTGATGTCTTCGGGCAGTTCGTGACCATCGAAGCTGCCGCCATATTGAATCGCCAATTGCGCCGCCTGAGCATAGGTAAGCCCGGTGCCCGGACTGCCACGACGAAACACACGCTTGCCATCCACATCGTATTGCTCGGCATTGCCGCCAAGGCGGCGCGCGGCGATGGCTTTGAGCTTGTTCACCGCATCGGTGGCGGCAACGAAGTTCGTGCGCGCCATCGTGAAGTTCGTGTTGCTGCCGAACTGGCCGATGTTCCACGGCAGATGACGGCGGCTGTCGCCGCGCTCGATCACGCAATCATCCCAATCGACTTTCAGCACTTCGGCGGCGATGCGCGAGGTGCTGGAATGAGAGAACGTGCCCAGGTTGCCCACGCCGGTGTGGATGTGCACCTTGCCGGTGGGCAGGATGCGCACGAGGCCATCGAAGCCGGTAAAACCAGCCGGATGGAAAGCCTGCCCCACTGCCACCGAGGTGATCTTGCTGCCATTGCGTTGACCATGCAGCCGGAGCTTTTCTTCCCAATTGAAAATCTGCGCGCCGCGTTCCAGCGCTTCTCGCACATAGCAACTGGTCACTGCCGTGCGCCGGGAGCCGAAAACGCCCTTGCGCTCGGGCGAATTCTTCAGCCGTATTTGCAACCGGTCGATGTTCAGCTCTCGCGCGGCCTGATCAAGCAGCGGTTCCATGATGTGCATGATCTGGTTGTAACCGGGGCCGCGCTGAGCGGTGCGCCAGGGTGAATTGGCGAACACCGGCAAGCCGCGCCAGCGCATCGCGGCAGGCTGATACATGAGCGAGAGTCCGTCGGCGGCGTTGCGGAAATCCGGAAAACTGGCGTATGCGCCGTTTTCCTGGATGATGTAGAGATCCGCCGCGAGTAGCCGGCCATCCTCGGCAAAGCCCAGCTTCACCTGACCCTGAAAGCCCATGCGCGCTGCGCCGTGGTAATACTCCTCGGCACGGCTGATGCGCATCATCACCGGGCGATTGAGCTTCTTCGACAGCAACGCCGGCAATGCCTGCAAGGTGTAGGCAGCGCCCTTGGAGCCGAAACCGCCGCCGCAAAACTCGGCGATGATGACCAGATCCGAGGGCGGGATGCCGATCATGCCCGCCACCGCCGGCAGGATGAACGACTGGCTCTGCGACGACACATGCAGGATGCACTTGCCGTTCTGCCAATAGGCCATTGCGGTGCGCGGTTCCATGCTGTGATGCGAATTGCTGGCATGCACGAAGGGCGTGTCGATGATCAGCTTGGCCTGCGCAAAGCCCGCGTCGAGATCGCCGTAGGTCCATTCCTGCGCCGCCTTGCCCATCGGCATCGCACCGGCAGGCGCATTGGCGAAGTCCTCGTTCGTCCACTTGATCGTTTGCAGTTCCACGCCCGCGCCGCCGACGTTGCCGCCGGTGTGCGCATCGGGCCCATCCGGGCGCAGGCTGACCAGAGGATCCAGATGAAAGGGCAGCGGTTCGTAGTCGATGCGCACCTTGTCGATTGCGTCCTGCGCAGCCGTTTCGCTTTCGGCGGCCAGCAGCAGGATGGCCGAACCGATGTAACCCGGCTCCATCGTCAACAGCGGACTTTCAGGCGGGGCCGGATTGTTCACATCCTCCGGCAACAGCACGCCCACATAACCCGGCACCTTCTCGGCTTCCGACAGGTCGATGCTGCGCACGCGCGCATGCGGATAGGGGCTGCTCAGCAGCCGTGCGAACACCATGCCGTCGGCGCGGAAATCCTCGGCGTACTTGGCTTCGCCGGTTACCTTGGCGATCACGTCGGGCGGGAGAAAATCCTTGCCCAGATGCTTGTTGTTGGCGGCATTAGCCATGATGGATCTCCCCGGTGTTGCCGGTGGCCCGCATGATGGCGTTCAGGTAGCTGTCGTAGGCGCCGCAGCGGCAC
This sequence comes from Nevskiaceae bacterium, assembly GCA_031277355.1. GTDB lineage: Bacteria > Pseudomonadota > Gammaproteobacteria > Steroidobacterales > Steroidobacteraceae > ZC4RG30. The sequence goes on from JAITMN010000368.1 coordinate 9,283, forward strand.
AGATTGCCGGCCATCGCCTGACGCGCCTCCTCGCGGGTGGGATTGGGGTTGCGCTGTAGCAGCGCCACCGCCGCCACCACCTGCCCCGGCGTGCAGAAACCGCACTGCGGGGCCAGCTCATCGACGAAAGCCTGCTGCACCGGATGCAACGCGCCATCGGCCCCGCGCAGCCCTTCGATCGTCACCACCTTGCGGTTGCGGACCATGTGGGTGAGCGTGGAGCAGGAATAGTGCGTGACGCCGTCGATCATCACCGTGCAGGCGCCGCATTCGGCGCGGTCGCAACTGAGCTTCGTGCCGGTGAGGCCGAGCTTGTAGCGCAGCGTCATCGCCAGCGTTTCCTGCGGCAGCACATCCACGCGCCGCAGTTCGCCGTTCACGTCGATGGAAATGAGCCGTTCGGCCGCACCGGCCAGCGCAGCGCGCGTGCGGGGCGCACAACCGGCCATCCCCCCCATCACGAAGCTGGCCGAAGAAGCCACCGCGCCCGAGGCGATCACGCGCTTGATGAATTCGCGCCGCGACAGGCGCCGGGCTTCGGCCTGCGCGTCGATTGATTCCGCCATGTAACCCCCTGCGAAAGACGCTGCAAAGCGTACACCGGATTGGCGGCAGACGCATCGTGGCGCTTCCCTCAAGGGGCCTGGACAGGTTAAGTTCAATGGCGACAACCGTTTGGATTGGGAGCATTGCTGATATGGCCCTATGGAAAGACCCGAGCGCCGCCGCTGGCGCCGCACCCTCATCGCCGGCCGCGCCGTCGACGCCGTCAACGCCGGCCGCCACCGAATCCGCCAGAACTCCGAAGGAGTTATCCGACATGAAAGAGTCCGTTATCGCCTCGGGTCTGACGATCGAAGGCAAAATCGTGGGTAACGGCCATCTGCGTGTGGCCGGCAAATTCAAGGGCGACGTGCAGGTGGACGGCAATCTGACCATCGACACCGGCGCTCGCGTGGAAGGTCAGGTGCGCGCGCAGGAAGTGATCGTTGCCGGCGAACTGCAAGGCAACATCGAGAACGCCAAGCGCGTGGAACTGCAACAGGGCGGCGCGATTCATGGCGACGTGAAGGCCGGATCGTTCACCGTGGCCGCAGGCTCGAAGATGCGCGGTGCGGTGGAATTTGGCTGGGAGGAAGGCACGAAATCTTCCTCGATCCACACGGACAGACACGCTGAGAAAGGCTTGACCAGCGTCGCATGATCGGCCTGCGCGCTCTCGGTCATGCCGGAGCCGGAGCCACGAGGTCCTGCCCTCACTGCCGCGCGATCATTCTGGAAAGCGCGGCGGTGTGTCCGGCGTGCAGGCATCACTTGCGCTTCGACAGGGACGCGAAGCCGGGCGGGGCTGCGCTCACGCACACCGCGTGGAAGGTGCAGGGCACGCTCGACGCCGCCAGCGGCGATGAGGCCACCGAGTACACCATCCTCGTGATCGTGCGCAATGAGCGCGACGAGGAGGTGGCGCGTCAGGTGGTGAACGTCGGCGCGCTGCGCGGCAATGAGCGGCGCACGTTTGAGCTCGCCATCGCCACCACCGAACCCAAGGGCGGCAAGGGCGGCAACACACCGCCGCGCCGCTGAGCGATAGCGCGATGCAGACCGATACTTCGGCGGCGGCCGAACGCAACAAGCAGCCAATACTGGAGGAGTTGCTGTCTGTATTGCCCCACAGCGGGCAGGTGTTGGAGATCGCCGCAGGCACCGGCCAACATGCGGTGCATTTCGCGGCAGCGCTGCCGGGCGTTACGTTCACGCCCACCGATCCGGATGCGGACGCGCTGCGCTCGATCAGCGCGCGGCGGGCAGCGTCGGGGCTGGCGAATATCGAAGCCCCGCGCCGCCTCGACGTGCTCGATGCGGACTGGCTCTTGCCGCCGCACTTCGATGCGGTGCTGTGCATCAACATGATCCACATCTCCCCGCCGCAGACCACGCCGGCGCTGTTTGCCGGCGCAGACCGCGTGCTGCGCGCGGATGGCGCGGGGCTGCTGGTGCTGTATGGCCCGTTTCGCGAGGGCGGCGTTCACACCGCGCCGTCGAACGCAGCCTTCGATGAATGGCTGAAGGCGCGCGATCCACGCTTTGGCGTGCGCGATCTCGATGAAGTCAGCGCCATCGCGGAGGCGCAGGGTTTTGGCCGCCTGCGCGTATCGCGGATGCCGGCGAACAATCTGCTGGTGGCGTTCAAACGCCTCTGACGCCAGGCTGACACGAAAGCGCAGCGAAAAAGCCTACAATGCTGCGTATGGCCGAACTCAAAGCGATCAACCCTTGGCGCTGGCAGGATGCCTTCGATTACTCGCAGGCCGTGCAGGTACATCAAGCGCACCGCCAATTGCTGTGCTCGGGGCAGACTGCGGTGGATGAGCAGGGCCATCCGCAGCATCCCGGCGACATGGCCGCGCAACTGGAACTGGCCTTCGACAACCTGGAAACCGTGCTGGCTTCGGCGGGCCTGTCGCTGCTGAATGTGGCGCGGCTGAATTTTTACGTCACCGATCTGCCGGCGTTTCTGGCCGCCGGCGCAGTGGTGTCGCGGCGTTTGCAGGCGCTGCAAGTCAAACCCGCCGGCACGCTGCTGGGCGTGTCGGCGCTGTTTCATCCGGCGATCATGGTGGAGATCGAGGCCACCGCCGTGGAATGAACGCTCAGACTCAACACGCGCGCAATGGCCGCCTGCATCTGGCGCTGTTGGCGTTGCCATTGCTGGCGTTGCTGCTGCTGATTCCGATGACGGCGCTGGCGCATGGCGTGTCGGCGCGCGATGCCGGTTATGTGGCCAACGTGCGCGGCGCGCACTTCTGGCCCTTCCTCTATCTGGGCGCCAAGCACATGGTCACCGGCTACGATCATCTGCTGTATCTGGCCGGCGTGGTGTTTCTGTTGCAGCGGCTCAAGGACGTGGCGATCTACGCCACGCTGTTCGCGCTGGGTCATTCCATCACCTTGCTGGGCGCGGTGATGGCCGGCTGGCACGCCAACACCTATCTGGTCGATGCGGTGATCGGATTGTCGGTGGTCTACAAGGGTTTCGAGAACATCGGCGGCTGGCGCAAGCTGCACTGGAAACTCGATGCCCGTGCAGCGGTGCTCGGTTTCGGTCTGGTGCACGGACTGGGACTTGCCACGAAGTTGCAGGATTTGAGTCTGTCGCGCAATGGACTGCTGCCGAATCTGGTTGCGTTCAACGTGGGCGTTGAAGTGGGCCAGGTGCTGGCGCTGACCGTGATCGTGCTGCTGTTCGCGCTGTGGCGGCGCACGGCGGGCTTTCCGCGCGCCATCTATCCGGCCAATCTCGCGCTGATCTGCGCGGGCTTCGTGCTGTTCGGGCTGCAATTGTCGGGCTGGCTGATGGGGGCCTCATGAACCAATCCACTGATGCGGATGATCGCGGCGAGCGCCCGCGAATTCTTCGGGGCCTGCTGATCGCGGCGGCCGTGGCGGCGGTGCTGCTGCTGGTCGTGGTGCTGCCCGCAGAACGCGGCTGGGACCCCACCGGCATCGGCCGCTTGCTGGGCCTGACGGCGATGAACTCACCGCAACAACGCGCGTTATCCATCGACGATGTGATCGAGGATGTGACCGCCGGCAACGACAATCTCACCGTTTCGGACTCCGCCAGCTTCGATGAACCGATACCGCTGCCGAATCCGGCCATCCATCAGGCATCGGAGCAACCGGCGCGCATCGACACCTTCAATGTCACGCTGCCGGTGGATGGCATGACCGAAATCAAGACGGTGATGAGGAAGGCCAAGGTGTTCGTCTATGAATGGTCCGTGGACGATGGGGAAGTCTATGTGGACTTTCACGGGCACGATCCGGCCAAGGGTGATTACTTCTGGGTGCGCTACGAGGAAGTGGATGGCACGACCGGCGCGAGTGGATCGCTGGTGGCCCCATTCGATGGCGAACACGGCTGGTTCTGGCTGAACATCAGCGACAAGCCGGTAACGATTCATCTGAAAGTCACGGGCTTTCAGGACGACATGCGTGACTACGGCCTGATTCAATAAATTCTCGCGCGTGTCTGCGGCAGCGCCACAAGTCGATCTGCTGGAAGCCTTCCTCGCGAAGACGGAACAGCAAGCCTTTCAGCGGGCGCAACTGGCCACGCGCGACACCGCGCAGGCGCTCGATGTGGTGCGCAAGGCAATGCGGCGATTCGTGCGCGAAGGCGCGGCGCAGACACCGGCGCAATGGTCGCCGCTGTTTCAGCAGATTCTGCTCCAGTGCATTGGCGATTGGCGTCGCGGCCAGCGTCTGAAGCGGCTGTGGTTCTGGAACTCATCGCGCGCGCGAACCCACGGCGCGACGCGCACGCGCACACTGCCCGAGCAGGACATCCGCAGCCGTCTGGCGGCGATGCGCGCCGAAGCGCTGAACTCCACCTCAACGCCTCGCCGCAAATGGCATCTGCCCGGCGGCGCTGACAGCATGGCCGCCCTCATCGTGCTGGCCGTTCTGGTGGTGATGCCGCAGCGTGATGGCGGCGCGGATCAGGACTGGCGCAGGCTCACGCTGGTGATGGAGGAGTTGAATCCGAACCTCGATGCACAGCAGCGCGAACAACTGCGCATGCGCTACGAACAACTGCGAAGCCTGCCGCCGGAAGAGCGCGCCCGCTTTCGCCAGCATCTGCGCAAGCTGCACGGTGAACCGGGCGGCATTGCAAGCGCCTGCCCCGGCGACATCGACCAGCAACTGAATTGCCTGGGTCTGCCACCCGCGCCTTGATACTCAGGCCGTGGCGCCGGCGCTCGTCTCGACGCGCTGCAAGTCATCGCGCAAGGTGAGCGAAGCCAGCCAGTAGAACACCGCCGCCACCGCATACGCGATCATGCAAACCGCCAACGCCTGCACCAATCCCTGCTGGGCCGCATTCGCGCAGCTTTGCGCCAATTCCGGAGCCATCTGTCCGGGGCGGCACTGCAACACATAGTCGGCGCTGCCAAACACACGCGCGCCGAACCGATCACTGGCGAAGCCGACGAAGGTAGGCCCGATGCCGGTGCCCGCCAACGCGGTGAGCATCGCATACACCGCCGCTGCCGAAGAACGCATCGTCACCGGCGTGAGGTTTTGAATCAGGCCCGTGGTGGGGCTGTGCTGGATCATCGCGCCAACACAGCCCAGCGCGATCAGCGCAGCGGCAATCACCAGCGATGGCGAGCGAAAGCCCACATTGAATGCAACCGCCGACACCACCAGCGCGATGGCCGGGGCCAAGACCCACCAGCGCGGATCGCGTCCCGAAGCACGGTCGGTGCCGATGCCGCCGGCCAGCAGGCCCACCGACAGCGACAGACCCGATATCGTGCCGAACAGCGCCGCCGCCGAACCGATGGGCATGTGGAAGTTGCGCACGAAGTACAGCGCCATGAACTGCGCCACGCCCTGAATACCGATGGCGCTGATGCCGCCGCCGATCACGATCCAGCGCAGCGTCGGCGTTGCCCACAGATGCGAGAGCACCGCCGACAACGGCGGCACCGGCGCGGCCTGCGCCGTTTGCCGGCCATCGACCAGACCACGCGGCGGGTCGGTGAGCAGCCGCCGCACCAGCAACGCCATCAGCAGGCCGGGGATGCCGAAGGCGACAAAGCCCACGCGCCAACCCCAACGCTGACCGATGAAGCCCACGCCAATCGCGCCGATCATCGCGCCCAGCGGCAGGCCCAGCATCACCAGCGACATCGCGGTGGCGCGTCGCCGTGGCGGAAAATGATCGGCGATCAGTGAACTGGTAGGGGCCATGAAACCGGCCTCGCCCATGCCGATGCCGATGCGCGCCAGCAGCATGTGCGTGAAGTTCATCGCCGCGCCGGAGAGTATCGTCGCCAGCGACCAGAACGCGGTGGCGATGGAGATGATGCCCACGCGACTGTAACGTTCGGCCAGGCGGCCAATGGGAATACCCAGGCCGCCATACAGCAGCGCGAATGACAAACCTTGAAGCAACCCGATCTGCGTATCCGAAAGATTCAGATCAACGCGGATCAGCGGCGCGAGCACCGAGAACAGAGTGCGATCCGCCAGGTTGAAAAAACAGACCAGCGACAGCACCACGAGAAAGCGTGTGCGGTAGCGGTCCGACAGCAGCGGATGACCGGCCAGCGCGTTCATGCGCAGACGCGCCGCACGAAAGCAGCCATCACCGGACCCAGATCATCCTCAGGGCTACCCAATTGCATGATGCTCGATACGTGATTGTGTCCGGGCAGGTAGTGCATTTCCGGATAACGCTGCTGTGCGGCCCAGCGCGCGGCGACCAGCGCTGCGGCTTGAGCCTGAAACAGCGGCGGCTCCAATTCACCGATGGTGAACAGACACGGCAGCGACGTTGCGGCCAGCGCCGAAAGCGTGGAGCGTTGCGGATGCAGCGCGCGGTCCGCGCCGTAGTACGCATCGTGCATCGGCGAAGGGCCGGCCAGCGCCAGATCGTAGATGCCCGACAGCAGCACCGCACCGGCCACCGGCGTGGGGCTGCCGGGCGCGCAGCCCTGCCGCGCAATCCAGCTCGCCACATGCGTTGCGCCGGCAGATTGCCCGATCAGCACGATGCGATCCGGATCGCCGCCCTCTGCGCGCAGCCCCTGGCGCAGAAAATGGATGGCGCTTTCGATGTCTTCAGGACCTGCGGGCCAGCCATGCGCCGGCGCAAGCCGATAGGTCATCGTGACGCCGACAAAACCCTCGCGCACCGCCCACGCGCCGAAGTTGTTGTAGAAGGGTTCGCCCTCCTTGCCCTTGTCGCCCTGCACGAAACCGCCGCCGTGAACGAACACGACGACCGGCGAGAGCGCCACCTTGCCCGGATGGGCAAATACATCGAGCACATGACGATCATCGCGACCATAGTGAAAGTTGCGTCGCGCGCGTGCGCCCACCGCTTCCGGTGTTGGCGCGAGCGGCGCATACAGATCGCGCGTGCCATTCAATTGATCGGGCGTGAACGCCACGCCCAGTGCGCGCAGCCGTGTGGATAGGTCACTCACCGTCACTGACTCCTTGCAGGCAAAGCACGGGCTTGATTGCCGCGCCGGTTTGACAAGCCTCGAACGCCGCGCCGATCTGATCAAAAGGAAATACGCTGATCAGCCG
>JAITMN010000002.1 GCA_031277355.1 Nevskiaceae bacterium
GTCGATCAGCGGCGGATCGGCCAGGGCAGGGGAGTTGATCGATACTTTCTCGGCTCCTGCATTGAGGATGGCTTCGGCATCTTCAACGCTGCGGATGCCACCGGCCACGCAGAAGGGAATATCGAGCACCTGCGCGATGCGCGTGATCCACGAGCGATCAACCGAGCGACCTTCGGGGCTTGCGGTGATGTCGTAGAACACCAGTTCATCGGCGCCATCATCGCGATAGCGCGCGGCCAGTTCGAGAATGTCGCCAACGATGACATGATCGCGAAAGCGCACGCCTTTGACGACGACGCCATCACGCACATCCAGACACGGAATCAGACGGTGGGCAAGAATGACTGCAACTCCTCCATACGAATACGGCCTTCGAGCAGCGCCTTGCCGCTGATTGCGGCGGCAAGGCCCAGTGCGGCCAGATGATTCAGATCGGCAACATCGCGGATGCCGCCGGAAGCCTGCCACGCGATGTGCGGCACGCGGCGTTGCGCTTCTTCATACAGCGCAAGATTGGGTCCGCCCAATGCGCCATCGCGGGCAATGTCGGTGCACAGCACATGCGCCAACGGTGTGTCGGCGAATTGATCGAGCAGTTCCCAGAGCGACAGCGGCGCTTCGTTCACCCAGCCGCGCGTGCGCACGCGCGGCGTGCCGCTGTCATCCACACGCACGTCGATGGCTAGGCAGACGCGCTGTGCGCCCAATTGCGTTAGCGCATCGCGCAGCAGCGAAGGGTTTTCCACCGCCGCGCTGCCGATCACGATGCGCGATACGCCGGCTTGCACGGCGGCTTTGATGGAAGCCGCATCACGCAGGCCGCCGCCCAACTGAATGTGCAGTCGTTGCGCGGCGCAGAGTTGCGCCACCAATTCGCGATTGCCGGGCGTGCCATCGCGTGCGCCGTCCAGATCAACCACGTGCAGCCACGGCGCGCCGGCGGCGGCATAGCGCTGCATCAATTCCAGCGGGTCGATCTCGTAGCGCGTTTCAGCGCCGAACTCGCCTTTCAGCAGCCGCACACAGCGTCCGCCGCGCAAGTCGATGGAAGGAATCAGCAGCAAGTTCTAGGCTCCGATGCGCAGGAAATTGGCCAGTAGCCGCGCACCAGCCTGTGCGGAGCGTTCCGGGTGAAATTGCACGCCACGAATGTTGTCGCGGCGCACGGCGGCGGGAATGGGTTGACCGTAGTCGGCAACGGCCAGCGTGGAATCGCAAAGCGGAGCCACGTAGCTGTGCACGAAATACAGGTAGTCGTTGGAGGTGATGCCCTCGAACAGCGGATCGTCGGCGAGCAGGCGCAACTGATTCCAGCCCATGTGCGGCACGGGACGATCCGGCGCGGCTTGCAGTCGCGTTACGCGGCCCGGCAACAAGCCCAGACAACGCGCGGGTCCATGACCTTCCGGCGCTTCATCCGATTCGGCGAACAGCAATTGCATCCCCAGACAAATGCCCAGCAATGGCGCTTGCAGTGTCGGCAGTAGCGAGGGGATACCTGCCGCGTGCAAGCGCTGCATGGCGTCCGGCGCAGAACCCACGCCGGGCAGCAGCACATGCGAAGCCGAGCCGATGTGCGATGGCGATGCGCTGACTTGCGCATGTGCGCCCAGCCGTTGCAAGGCGAACAGCAACGAGGCCAGATTCGCGCCGCCGCTGTCGATCACGACGACTTCGGGTTTCACGGCAATGCCCGTTGCTTCACAGCACGCCCTTGGTGGAGGGAAGTTCTTCGCCTTCGCGGCGCAATGCGCGACGCAGTGCGCGACCCACACCCTTGAAACAGGCTTCGACCATGTGATGCGTGTTCTCGCCCTTCACCGAAACATGAATCGCCGCGCCCAGCGTTTCACTCAGCGAGCGAAAGAAGTGCGGCACCAGTTCCGTGGCGAGGCCACCGACTTCGGTGCGCGGGAAGTGTCCTTCAAACACCGCATACGCGCGGCCCGAAAGGTCTATCGCAACTTGCACCTGCGCTTCATCCATCGGCAACAGGAAACCATAGCGACCGATGCCGCGCTTGTCGCCCAGCGCCTGCTTCAGCACCGAGCCGATGGCGAGCGCGCAATCTTCCACCGTGTGATGCTCGTCCACATCCAGATCGCCCTGGCAATTCAGTTGCAGCGAAAAGCCGCCATGCTTGGCAAGCTGGTCGATCATGTGATCGAAAAAGCGCTGACCGGTGCTGACCTGAATGGGGCCTTCAGCATCCAGATTCACCGCCACGTCGATGCGCGTTTCCTTCGTTTCGCGATGCAGATGCGCGCGCCGCGCCAACAGCTCGCGCGCAATCGCGGGCCAGGTCTGCTCCGCCGTGCCGTTGTTCAGCACGCGAAAGCCGCGCACACCGATGTTTTGCGCAAAGTCCAGATCGGTCTGCCGGTCGCCCACCATGGCGCTGGCGGCCAAGTCAATGCTGTGACTGGCAAGGTAATCGCGCACGATGCCGGGCTTGGGTTTGCGGCAATCGCAGTTGTCCGCAGGCCGATGCGGGCAGACGCATATCGCATCGAACGTCAAACCCTGCGAGGCGAAGGCGTCGAGCATGAAACGCTGCGGCTGCTCGAATTGTTCGAGCGGGAAGCTGGCCGTGCCCAAGCCATCCTGATTCGTCACCATCACCAGCCGGTAACCCGCCGCGACGATGCTTTGCAGCGCGGCGAATACGCCGGGCATGAAGCGGATTTTGTCGAGGCTGTCCACCTGTTCATCGGCGGGTTCTTCGATCAGCGTGCCGTCGCGATCGACGAACAGCACGCGCTGCGCTGCTGCGCTCATTTCAGACTCTCCAGCAAACGGTTGTTGTCCGAAACGCTGCCCACCGAAATCCGGACGCTGTTCGGCAGCAACGGTTGACGCACATCGCGGATGATGAGGCCCGCGCCGCGCACGCGGCGCAATACGTCGTCGGCATCTGCGCAGTCTGCGAGCAGAAAATTCGCCGACGACGGCCACACCTTCGTGAAGCGCGGATTGGCGGCGAAGGCTGCGGCAAGCCGCAAGCGCTCACGGAGCAGCAGCGCAATGCGCTCGTTCATGCGCTCAATCGCTTCGGGTTGCAGCAGCGGCGCCACGGTTTCAACCGTCATCTCCGTGATCGCGTAGGGCGGAATCACCTTGCGCGCCAGCGCGATGATCGAGGCTTCGGCGAGCAATGCGCCGCAGCGCGCACCGGCGAGGCCATGCGACTTCGACAGCGTTCGCAGCACGGCCAGATT
>JAITMN010000019.1 GCA_031277355.1 Nevskiaceae bacterium
GCGCCGCGCCCCTGCCCGCCCGCGCGGCCCAACGCGGCATCGATGGGCGTCTTGTCATTGGCGTCTTTCACATCGAGCGCCGCGCCATTGTTCGCCAGGAACGTCACCACCTCATTCCATCCGTACAGCGCCGCGCCAAAAAGCGCGGTCTGACCGTTCTGGTTGCGCGCATTCACATCACCACCGGCCGCGAGCAGCAGCTTCAATGTCGCAATCGACTCCTGCGGCGTGATGAAGCGGCCGCGCGTGTCGTTCGCGCCCGAACCCAATCGGGCTGCGGCCATCACCGGCGTGATGCCTTGAACATTCGGCAGATTCGGATTGGCGCCGTGCTGGAGCATCAGATCAACCGCCGCCACGTCGCCGGCCTTCGCGGCGCGCAGCAGCGGCGTTGTGCCGATGGTCAACATGCCATCGAGACCGCGATCGGCGAAGGTGTGTCGATAGGGTGGAAACAGCTTCAGTTGCAGGTTCGGGTTCGCGCCGGCCTTCAGCAACTGATCAATCAACTCGATGTTCGTGGTTTCATCGAGCGAAGGTAAATCCGAACGGCCACCGTGCGGTATCGTGTTCAGATCAACGGCCATGTACAGCGGCGTGCGGCCCCACCAATCCCACTTGTTCGGATTCGCGCCCTTGCTGAGCAGATACGAAGCCACATCGAAACTGAAATTCTGGCTCGCAACGATCAGCGGCGTAACGCCTTGCGGATCGGCCAGATTCACATTGGCTCCGGCCTCCACCAGCAACTTGGCGCAGGCCAGACAACCCTGTCGCGCGGCGTAGATCAGCGGCGTCAGCCCCCCGGCGGGGCGATTCTGGAAACGCGGCTCGGCGGTAACCTGTCGCTCCCAATCATTGACGAATGATCGCTCGTCCACCTTTGCGCCGGCCTTGATCAACTCGGCCACCATCGCAGGCTGACTCTCGCCTGCGGCCCACATCAATGCAGTCTGCCCGCGCCAGGTTTCGCGCGCGTTCACGTCTGCACCGTGCTTGAGCAGCAGGCGGGCCGCTTCAACATTGTCGGTGCGGGCAATCATCATCAGCGGCGTCTGACCATCCGGGTTCGGCGTATCAGCCTTGGCTCCGGCTTTCAGCAGCGCTTGCAGAATCGCGATGTTGCCTACGTCGGCGGCAGCGGCCAATGGCGTTGCGCCGTAGTCGTTGGCGGTTGCCACCTTCGCACGCGCCTTGATCAAACGCGCCACGAGCTGATCGTTGTTGCGATACACCGCCCATTGCAGCGGCGTGGTGCCGTCGGACTCCGCCTCGTTCACATCCACACGGCTGTCGATCAGCGCCAGCGCAGCGGCGGTGTCGTCGGCCTTGATCGCATCGATCAGCGCCGTGCTGGCAGCCGCGCCAGCCGACAACAGCGCGCAGCACAAGCCCGTGAACCACTGGCGTCGCATGATTTCAAATCTCCGCAAGAACGCTCGTGCTGTCTCCCAGCGTTTCCACGGGCACGTCCGAACGATGCAGCATCGTCAGCAGCACATTGGCCAGCGGCGTGTGGTCGGGGTAACGCAGATGCTGTCCGCCCTTGTGCTTGCCGCAGGCTCCGCCGATCAGCGCGGTGGGCAGCGGGAATTGATTGTGACGGTCGCTATTGCTCATGTTGCTGCCGTAGAGCAGCAGCGTGTTGTCGAGCATCATGTTCTCGCCATCGGGCGTCTCGGACAGCCTCTTCACGAACCGCGCCGTCTTCTGCGTGTGATAGTTCTGCACCGTGGCGAGACGTTCGAGCTTGCCGCCGTCGTTGCCGTGATGCGAGAGCGGATGGAAGGCATCGGGCACGCCGATGTTGTTGTAGGTCTGGCCGCTGACTTCCGCCGCCAACATGAAGTTGGCGATGCGCGTGAGGTTGGTCTGCCAGGCCAAGAGCAGCATGTCGAACATCAGGTCGAGTTGCTCGTCGAAGGAATCGGGCACGCCGCCCGGCACTTCGGGCAGCGTGAGATGCGACAAATCCTGCGCGGCCTTCTTCTGCACGCGGCGTTCGATCTCGCGCACGGTATCAAGGTAATCGTCGAGCACGGATTGATCGTGCTTGCCGAGAGTCTTGCGCAGATCGGCGGTGTCGGCGCGCACCATGTCGAGCAGACTGCTGTCCTGGCGCATCACCGCCTGACGCTCATCCGGCGTATCGCCCGCGCCAAACAAACGCTGAAACAGCTTGCGCGGATTGTGCTCCATCGGCAGCGGCGTGTTCGCGGTGCGAAACGAAATGGTGCTGGAATAGGTGCAGCCATAATCCCGATCACAGGCAGCGCCGCCGCCAGCCTGTTCGCCGGCGATCTCAAGCGAAGGCAGCGGTGTGTCCTGACCGATATGCAGCGCGGCAATCTGATCGGCGGTCACGCCGCCAGCCGGTTCCTGACTGCCCTTCTTCGGATGCACGCAACTGAGCCACGTTGCCGGCACGATGGCGTGCGTGGCCTGACTTTCGCCCGGACGATTGCCCAGACCACTGATCACCGTCAGGGTTTTCTGAAACGGCGTCAGCGGTTCGAGTATGGGCGAGAGCTTGAAGTCGCTGCCTTCGCCCGTTGGCGTCCATTTATCCATTACCGCGCCATGCGGAAAATAGATGAAGCCCAGACGCATCTTCGGCGCAGCGGCGGTGTTCGCGAGCGCTGTGGCGGCCGGAATCATCGCATCGAGCAGCGGCAACGCAATGCCGGCGCCAAGGCCGCGCAGCAGCGTGCGTCGCGACAAATGTTTGCGGGTGATAAACATCTTCAGCGATCTCCTTGCGCGACAGTGGCTTCGTCCATCGGCACTTCGGCCAGACGAAACGGCGCGCTCTTGACTATGCCCAACACAATGGATGAGAAACGGTAGTCATCCTGGGCGGCATCGCGCACCACCTGCCGGATCACCGGCATGTCGCGATAGTCCACGGTGCGGCCCAGGCCATAAATCAGCAGTTTTTCGGTCAGTGTCTGCACGAACTGATCCGGACGCCTGACCAGCGCCGCGCGCAGATCATCCACGCCCCTGATCGGCGTGCCATCGGCCAGTTGCCCGCTGGAATCAATGACGGTGGCGGTTTCGGCGTCCTTGTCGCGCCAGCGGCCCGTTGCGTCGAAGTGTTCCAGCGCAAAACCCAGCGGGTCCATCACGCCATGACAGCCATTGCAACTGGGGTTCACTCGATGCGCTTCGAGCTTTTCACGAACCGTCGTGGGCTTCACGCCATCGGTGTTTTCCTTCAGCGCTTCAACGCCGGGCGGCGGCGCATGCGGCGGCGTGCCGATGATGTTTTCCAGTATCCACGCGCCCCGCAGCACCGGCGT
>JAITMN010000117.1 GCA_031277355.1 Nevskiaceae bacterium
GCGCTGTTCCCGCCCGAACTGATCATGCAGGAGGTGACGGGCGAGCGTTACGTCCAAATCCCCGAGCCGGTATTGGCTGTTTATCGGCAATACCGCCCCAGCCCATTGATCCGGGCCCGTGGCTGGGAGCGCAAGCTCGGCACCCCGGCGCGGATTTACGTCAAGTACGAAGGCGTTTCGCCCGCCGGCTCCCACAAGACCAACACCTCGGTGCCGCAGGTCTACTACAACAGCATCAACGGCGTGACGCGGCTGACCACCGAGACCGGCGCCGGGCAGTGGGGCACGGCCCTGGCCTATGCCTGTTCGCTCTTTGGCCTGGAATGCGAGGTATGGCAGGTCGGCGCCTCCTACGACACCAAGCCGCAGCGCCGCACGCTGATCGAGGTGTTCGGCGGGACGGTGCATCGCTCCCCCAGCCGGCTCACCCAGTCGGGCAGGGCGTTCCCCGACGGACACTCCGGCTCATTGGGGATCGCGATCTCCGAAGCGGTCGAGGTCGCAGCCCAGGATGCGGGCACGAAGTACGCCTTGGGCTCGGTGCTCAATCATGTGCTGCTGCATCAAACCGTGATCGGCGAAGAGGCGCTGCGCCAACTTGCCAAGGCCGGGGAAACCGGAGCCGATCTGGTGGTGGGTTGCGCTGGCGGTGGCTCCAACCTGGCTGGGCTCACCTTCCCCTTCCTGCGCGAGAAGCTGGCGGGTAAACAAAGCCCTCGGCTGCTCGCGGTTGAACCGACCTCGTGCCCGAGCCTGACCCGTGGCCAGTATCGCTACGACTTCGGCGACACCGCCGGACTGACGCCGCTGCTGAAGATGTACACCCTCGGTCACGACTTCGTGCCCTCCCCGATCCACGCCGGGGGCCTGCGCTATCACGGCATGGCCCCACTGGTTTCGCACGCCGTTCACGAGGGCCTGATCGAAGCCACCGCGCTGCATCAGCGCGAGTGCTTTGAAGCCGGGCTGGAGTTCGCCCGCACCCAGGGCATCGTGCCTGCACCGGAGTCATCCCACGCCTTGGCTCAAGTGCGGCGCGAAGCCTTGGCCGCCAGGCAAACCGGCGCCGAGCCGGTCATCGTGGTCGGCTTGTCCGGTCACGGTCTGCTTGAACTGGGAGCATACGAGTCGTTCCTGGCCGGGCGGCTTGAGGATGACCCGCTCTCAGATGAAGCGCTGGCGGCGGCCCTGGCCGGGGTGCCGGTGATTTAGGCGGGCGCGGCGTTGCGTTGGGTCACTGCGGCAGTGCGAACACGTACACGGTGTTCGAATCCGGGCTGTTGTCGAGGTTGAGCCGGATCGGGCCCATCGTGCCGGTGTTGATGCCGGGATGCGCCAGGTTGTTGCCGGTGATCACCGCGACGTACTGACGGCCATTGACCGCGTAGGTGATGTTGCTGGTGGAAACGGGGCCGCCGACGATGGTTTCCCACAGCACCTGGCCGGTCTGGGCGTCCTGCGCGCGAAAGCGGCGGTTGATGTCGCCCCAGAAGATCAGATCGCCCGCGGTGGCGAGAATCGAACTGTTGGTGGGGATGCGGCCCGTCACCCAATGGGTGATTTCGCCGGTCTCCATGTTGATCTTGGCCAGGCCGTTCAATTCATCCAGCGGCATGCCCGGCGCCGGTATGCCGATGCGGCTTTCCGGCTGGGCGGGCATGGTTTCGGTGGCTGGGGAGGCTGCCGTCATGTTCAGACAGTTGTTGATGTAGGGCATGTACAGGCTGTTGGTGCGCGGGCTGTACGCACCCGGCCAGTAGCTGCGCGCGTTGAAGAAACACACGATGCGGTGCGCGCCGGGAGCATCCACCACCAGTTCGCGGTTGATCACGGCACGGCCGGTGTCGGCATCGATGTCGCTGATCAGGAAGTTCGGATGATCGAAGGGGAACGGCGAGGCCCACAGAAACTGGCCGTCGTGTTTGTCGAGGGCCCAGATACCACCGCCCTCGCCCACGTTGACGACGATATCGCGCGTTTCCCCGCCCTCGGGAAGCGTGGAGCTGATCCATTTCACATGCCGGGGATCGGGATTGACCTTGGTGCGGATGATCAGACGCTCTTCGTTCATGTCTTCATCCCAGTCATCGCCGGGCAGATGCTGGTAGTACCACTTGAGCTTGCCGGTTTGCGCATCGAGAGCCAGCGTGGAATCGCTGTAGAGGTCCGCCGGGGCCGTGGTGGGGATGGCGTCGGCGTTGCCATGACGTTCGAGGCGCGTGTAGGGACTGGGGTTGGCGACGCTCCAGAACAGCGTGCGGGTTTGCGCGTCGTAACCGCCGGGCAGTCCCCAGGAAGCGACGCGGCGCTTGTCGGTGGGCAGGTCGGCCCAGGAGTCGGGATTCACGTCGCCGGGTTCCTGCGCCAGCATGAAGGTCCACTTCAATTCGCCGGTGAGCGCATCATGGCCGGTGATGGTGCAGGCCGCGTGCGTGCGGCAAGTGCCGCTGGTGACCACCACGCCTTCGGCGACGATGGCGCCCGTGGTGTTGCCGCGACCGGCGGTGGTGGGCGCTTCCCAGCGTACCGCGCCGGTCTTGGCATCCAGCGCCACGAGCATTTCATCAGGCGCGGCGAAGTACACCATGTCTTGATAGAGGGCGAGCGTTTTGGAACGGCCACTTCCGCCCGCGCCACGATTCGCGTAGTCGCGTTTGTACTCCCAGATGGTATCGCCTGTGGTGGCGTCCAGCGCCGCCACGTTCGAGCCCGGCAACGTGAGATACATGACGCCGTCATGCACGGTAGGGATGGTTTCGGTAAGGCCGGCGGGCAAGCCTCGGGACCAGGCCAGACCCAGTTGCTTCACATTGGAACGATTGATCTGATCGAGCGGACTGAAACGCTGCGCATCCGGCGTGCGGCTGTACCACAGCCAGTCGGAATCATCGGGATCGAGCAGCATCTGGTCCGTCACCGGCCGGTAGTCCTTGATGGCAGGCATCGAGGAATACTGGTTGCGGCTGGAATCGTTGGAGTAGCTGGCGTCCGAGACGTTCTCGGACAGATAGCGCAAATAACCCAGCAGTTCCGGATATTGATTTTCAGTGAGCGCAGTTGGCGGCATGCCTTTGGCGGGGTTGCCGGCTTTGAGAAAGGCGGTCAGCGCGGCGTTGTCATCGGTTGCCACGCGCTTGAGCAAGGACGGCGCCAGCACGCCGCCCTGACCATTGGCGCCATGACAATGCGCGCAGCCATCGTTGAAAAGCTGTATGCCCACACCCAAATCCTGCGCCTGCGCAGTGGCGGCGAAGATCAGCCAGACAAGCGCGCAAACCGCCAAAACGGCTGAGGGGCGGTGCGAAGGCAACAGCGTGATTTCCGGCTTCATGTCCATGCACCCCGCACGCTACCACGTCACCGCCGCAGCAGCTTGCCGTGACGCCAGTTCTCGCAGTTGCGACAGCGCCGACCGCTGACGGCGAAGCGGTCCACGACGATCAGCCCCCAGCAATCGGCGCAGTGCGAGGGGCGCAATTCATCGCCGCGCGCCAGTGAGGTGACGAGGTAGATCGCGTGCTCCAGGCTGATGCGCGACGTGGGCACCAGCCGGCGATAGGTTTCGTAGGCCCCGCACAACGCCTCGCCGCGCTGCGCGCAGGGCATGCGACGCGGCGCGTCGGCGACGCGCTCCTGCGGCATCACACCGTAGAGGTAGCACATGCTGGCGAGCACCGCCGTTTCGTGACGCATGCGCGGCGTGCGCAGGAAAAAGCTCGCCAATTGCGGGGATTTTCCGCGACGGCGCGCAACGCCGCCGTTGGCGGGAAAGTACGAGCGGTACAGCTTGCGAATGCGGTCGTCGGTCAGCCCCGTCCAGATGCGGATCGTGTGCGTGCGCGCCTCGTGGCGGATGAAACGCAGCGCCAGATCAAAGCGGATGCGGTCACGGTTGTAGCGGTCGTCTGAAATCCTCACTTGTGCTCTCCGCGGATAAATGGTGAAAATGCGCCAAAACAGAATTGGGAAAAATTTCCCAGATTTGAAGATTGGTTTCCAGTGATTTTGCTGGTGACTTTGTAGTGAAAACGGGGAGGAATGCATGAACGCGGAATTCGAATCGCCACAGAGCGATGAGGGCGGCGGCCAATGGGCCGTGCAGGCGGCGCTGGCGCCGCTGTTGGAGATGAATACGCAGTGCGTGGAGTCGTTGTGCGCGATGGCGCGGCGGCCGGGCTTGTGGCCGCCGCTGGTGGCCGGCGCGTCGGAGGTGTGGCGCGCGCTGACGCCGACGGCCCGCCAGCGGCTGGCCGCCGTGCCCTGGCTGCTGGTGGACGCCGGCTTCAGCCGGGGCGATCCCTGGCAGGGCATGGGCTACGACGGCGTGCGCGATGGGCCGCCGCTGCCGGTGTCCACGCGCTGGTCGGGTGCGCCGTTCTTCGGCGAGCAGGCGCGGGATTTCCTGCGGCGGGTGCTGGTGTTCAGTTGGCATCTGTCGCGCACCGACCCGCAGCTGGCCCGGATTGCGCTCGGGATTTCCCCGCTCACCGCGCAGCATCTTTCCCGGCTGAAGCTGGCGGAACTGGACGCGCTGGCCGAGCGCTATCCCGACGCGCTGCGTCCGCGATGGGAGAACAGCCCCGGCCTGTGGCGCATGCTGCTGGCCGCGGCGCGGCAGGAAGACGGCAGTCGCATCACCGAGGCCAGCCTGCAAGGCTTTCAACTGATGGCCGGCAGGTGCGTGTCGCCGGTCAGCGTGCCGCCCCCGCCGCCGGCGAGTGCGGGTGCAGGGGCGCAGCCATGAGGCTATAGTCAAAACCCCATGTCTTCAGCCTCAAACACGCTTCAACCCTTCCATCTGGCCGTGCCCGTGGACGACCTGGCCGCTGCGCGCCGCTTCTACGGCGGCCTGCTGGGTTGCCCGGAGGGGCGCAGCAGCGCCGAGTGGGTGGACTTTGATTTTTTCGGCCATCAACTCGTGGCGCACCTGGACCCTTCCGGGCGCGCTCGCACGCCGCTGTACAACCCGGTGGATGGGAAGGACGTGCCGGTGCCGCACTTCGGCGTGGTGCTGGAATGGGACCACTGGCACCGCCTGGCGCAGCAGCTGCGCGAGGCGGGAATCGACTTCGGCATCGAGCCCGGAATTCGCTTTGCCGGGCAGGTGGGGGAGCAGGCGACGATGTTTTTTCAAGACTTCTGTGGCAACGCGCTGGAGTTCAAAGCCTTCCGCGATCCGTCCCGGCTGTTTGCAAAATGATGCAAATGGTTCGTTACCCACTGGCGTTCGCCGTCAATCGCGGTTAGTTTCAGATCCATGGGGTCACGAATGCGGCGATGGCGTCAGCAGGTCGGTCTGGCGCTCGCGGCAGGCCTCGTTGTGCTGTTGTCTGTCGGAGCCGCCATCGGCGCGGGAGCAGGCGCGGGCGGCGGTGCGGCAGCCCCGCGTGGTGCGGCTCCCGCTGCCGCAGCAGCGGTCAAGCCGATCCAGCCCGAATTCACCTTTACCCGTCTGATTTATCAGGACAATTCCGTCTTTGGCGGTTTCGGTGGCTTTGGCGGTGGCCGGGGCGGTCGAGGCGGTCGGGGCGGCGGCGGTTCCTGGCGCACCGACGCGCCCGACGCCGAATTCCATGTGCAGCAGGGTTTGCGCCGCCTGACGCGCGTGGACGTGAATCAGGGCTTTCACGCCGTGGGGCTGCTCGACGATGAACTCTGGGACGCCCCCTTCCTCTACGGCGTGGAAGTGGGCCGCTGGTACCTGTCCGACGAAGAAGCCGCGAAGCTGCGCGAATACCTGCTGAAAGGCGGATTCTTGATGGTGGACGACTTCCACGGCACGTTGCAGTGGGAAGGCTTCATGGAGTCGATGCGGCGCGTGTTCCCCGACCGCGAAGTGGTGGACATCCCCGACAGTCACGAAGTCTTCCATGTGCTTTTCGATCTCGACAGCCGCGTGCAAATCCCCGGCATCTACGCGCTGCTCAACGGCGTCACCTACGAGCAGGACGGCGTGGACCCGCACTGGCGCGGCGTTTTCGACGACAACGGACGGCTGATGGTGGCGATCAACTTCAACATGGACATGGGCGATGCCTGGGAACATGCCGATACCCCCGAATACCCGCAGCCGCTGACGGCGCTGGCCTATCGTTTTGCGTCCAACTATGTGTTGTACGCGATGAGTCACTGAATGAGGGGCGACGGGCAACATGCTTGAGTGGCTGCTGGGTGCATCGCCGTTTGCATGGAGCGAAGGGGAATTCGCCTTCGCGCGCGGCTGGCCGCTGTGGTGGCTGGTCGGGCTCTTGGCGCTGGGCGGCGTGGCGATCATCGTCACGCTGGTGCGCCATCGGGCGCTGGGCTGGTGGCGCATGCTGACGCTGGCCGTGCTGCAACTGGCCTTCCTCGCGGTGGTGCTGGTGATGCTGTGGCGTCCGGTGCTGAACGTGGAGCGCATCCGCGAGCGTGAGAACGTCGTGGCGGTGCTGGTGGATGATTCCGGCAGCATGGAAA
>JAITMN010000250.1 GCA_031277355.1 Nevskiaceae bacterium
GAATTGCCGCCGAAGGCGCTGCGCACATTATCCGATGCGTTTCGCGACGGATTGCTTTTGCGTATCGACACGGCCGGCTTGAAGCACGGTGAAGTGCGCGCCTATGCCACGCCGCGACGTTTGGCGGTGTACATCAAGCGTCTGGCGCTGCAAGCGCCCGATCAAAAACTCCAGCGTCGCGGCCCGCCGGTCAGAGCCGCCCTCGATGGTCATGGTCAACCCTCGCGCGCGGGGCTGGCCTTCGCGCAATCCTGCGGCGTTGACTTCGACGCGCTGGGCACCGAGCTCGACGCCAAGGGCAACGAATACCTGTGCTATTCCGGCATGAAGCCGGGCGCGCCCGCGCGTGAATTGCTGCCGGGCTTCATTGGCGAGGCGCTGGATGCGCTGCCGATTCCCAAACGCATGCGCTGGGGCGCGGGTCAGGCGCAATTCGTGCGCCCCGTGCATTGGCTGCTGCTGCTGCTGGGCCGCGAGGTCATTCCCGCGCAACTGCTCGACACCGTTGCGGGCAACACAACGCGCGGCCATCGCTTCCTCGCGCCCAAGCCGCTGCGCATCTCGACACCGGCCACCTACGCACGCACATTGGAACAACGTGGCCGCGTACTGGCCGACTTCGCGTTGCGGCGCGAACGCATCCGCGCCGGCGTGGAAAGACTCGCCGCCGAACACAATGGCCGCGCGCTGTACGATGAAGCATTGCTCGATGAAGTCACCGCATTGGTCGAATGGCCCGTGCCGCTGGCCGCGCGCTTTGATGAACGCTTCCTCGCACTGCCCCGGGAACTGTTGATCTGCGTCCTGCAAGACACGCAGCGTTACTTCCCGCTGGAAGGCGGCGATGGGCAACTGCTGCCCCACTTCATCACCGTGGCCAACATCGACAGCCCCGAACCGGCGCTGGTCCGCGCAGGCAATGAGCGTGTCGTGCGACCGCGCCTCGCCGACGCCGCGTTCTTCTGGGAGCAGGACCGGCGCACACCGCTGGCCTCGCGTCTTTCGCAGCTCGACAAGGTCACCTATCAAGCGCAACTGGGTTCCATCGGCGACAAAGTCCGGCGCATCCAGGCGCTGGCCCAAAGCATTGCCGCACGCATCGGCGGCAACGAGCCGTGGGCGGCACGCGCCGCGCAACTGTGCAAGTGCGATCTGGTCACGAATCTGGTCGGCGAATTTCCGGAACTGCAAGGCGTGATGGGCGGCTACTACGCCGCTGCCGACAACGAACCCGGCGAAGTCAGCCGCGCCGTGGCCGAGCACTACCAGCCGCGCGGCGCGGGCGATGCCGTGCCCGCCACGCTCACCGGCCTTGCCGTGTCGATTGCCGACAAACTCGACACGCTCACCGGCATCTTCGCCATCGGCCAGAAACCTTCGGGCACGAAAGACCCCTTCGCGCTGCGCCGTGCGGCCATTGGCGTCAACCGCATGCTGATCGAGCGCAATCTGCCGCTTGATCTGCTCGATGCGATCAACGAAGCCTTGCGCGCGCACACGGTATTCGAAGCCCCGGTTGCTGCGGGCGGCAAACCCCTGGCCTCGCGCGAAGCCGTGGCTGCGCAGGTACACGATTACCTCTTGGAACGTCAACGCAATGCCTGGCTTGAACCGCCCGATGGCAGTGAACCCGTCGCGGGCCTTACCCCCGAAACCTGCGATGCGGTCATCGCCACGCGCCCGCGCTCACCGCTGGACTTCGACGCGCGATTGCGCGCGCTGCTGCAATTTCTGGCCCGGCCCGAAGCGGCCAGCCTCACCGCCGCAAACAAACGCATCGCCAATCTGCTGGCCAAGTCCGCCGGCGGCGATGCCACTTCAACGCACATCGACGAGCCGCGATTGACCGCCGGTGCCGAACGCGCGCTGTTCGACGCCGTGCTCACCGCCGAACATTCCGTGCCCGGCCACATCGCCACCGGCAGCTACGCCGTGGCAATGGAAGAATTGGCGCAACTTCGCCCCGCCGTGGACGCCTTCTTCGATGGCGTGATGGTGATGGACGCCGACCCGGTGCTGCGCGCCAATCGCCTGGCGCTGCTCACGCGCTTGCGCGCGCTGTTCACCGGCATCGCCGATCTGTCGCGGCTGCCGGGGTAGCGCCCGGCCGGATAGTGCGAACTGGCCGACAAAGGACGATACTTCGCGCCAAGCCACAAGGCATGAACCATCGGCATTCTTCAGGGGGTCAAGATCATGTCGAGCAAAGACAAAGAACAGCCCGCCGCAAGCGGCGCCGTTGATCGTCGCCACTTCATCGCCGCCGCCGCAGGCGTTGGCGCGGCGCTGGCCGGGCGGGAAACGCTGGCCCAGGCGCCCGCCGCACAACCTGCTGCTGCGCCCGCCGGCCCGCCACCCAGCACCGGCCCACGGCTGTTCCGCGCCGAACTGGATGTCACCGACTGCGAAGTGGAAGGCAAGATTCCCGCCGATCTGAACGGCGCGTTCTATCGCACCGGCCCGGACCCACAGTACCCGCTGCGCCCCGGCAACATTCCCTTTGATGGCGAAGGCCATGTCACGATGTTTCGCATCGAAAACGGCCGCGTGAATTTCCGCTCGCGCTTCGTGCGCAATGAGCGTTATCTGGCGCAGGAAAAAGCCGGCAAGATTCTGTTTCCGATGTATCGCAATCCCTATCTGGACGATCCATCGGTGAAGGGCCTGAGCCGTGGCACGCACAACACGCACATCATTCATCACAACGGCAAGCTGCTGGCATTGAAGGAAGACAGCCCGCCGGCGGCGATGGACCTGAACACGCTGGAAACGCTCGATCCGGTGTACAACTTCAACGGACAACTGCTGAGCCAGACCTTCACCGCGCATCCGAAGACCGACTCGCACACCGGCAACATGCTGGCCTTCGGTTATGAGGCCAAGGGCTTCAACACCACCGACGTCAACGTGTTCGAATACACACCCGATGGCCGCAAGGTGTGGGAAGCATGGGTGAACGTGCCCTATGTGGGCATGCTGCACGATTTCCAGATGACCGAAAAATACGTGATGCTCTATGTGATTCCGCTGGCGTTCGATCAGGCGCAGATCGAGCGCGGCGGCATCCACTGGTCGTGGTACTCCGGCCAGCCCACATACTTCGGCTTCTTCCGCAGAGGCGGTGATGGCAAGGATGTGAAGTGGGTCAAGGGCCCGGAGCGCAGCGCCACGCACATGATGGGCGGCTTCGACGACGGCAACATGCTCTATGTGGATGTGGAGATGTCGCTGTCGAATCCGTTTGGATTCATGCCGATGCGCGATGGCTCCAAGTGGGACCCGGTGCGCGGCGCCAGTCACATCACGCGGCTGTCGGTGGATGTGTCGAAGAAAACGCCGAAGGAATATGGCATCGAAACGCTGTATCCGGATCACGTCGGCGCGTTGCCCCGGCAGGATGATCGTTACAACACCGTGCCGTATCGCTATGGCTTTCTGCCTTGTCCCGATCCTGCACCGCGCGATCCGAGCAAGCGCCCGGCTTCCTGCTATGCGCGCTTCGACTTGCAGAATCGCAGCTCGATGCTCTATCGCGCGGGCGAAGGCGTGCAGTTGGCCGAAGCCTGCTTTGCGCCCAAGGGGCCGAACGCTCGCGAAGGCGAGGGTTATCTGATGGGCGTGGCCTCACACAACAACGAAGGCGGTCGCGCGGACCTTGTGATTCTCGATGCCGAACACATTGACCAGGGCCCCATCGCCACGGTGAAACTGCCGACGAGAATCGCCGGACAGATTCACGGCTGGTGGGTGCCGGGATCGGCGATTCCGCCGAAGCGGGCCTGAACGCTCGGGCTTCGGGCCCATCCCTGCAAGGCGGCGGCGAAACGGCCCTCAGTGGCCCAGCGCCGCCGTCGTGCGAATATCCACGCGCCGCGCCAGCAGTATCAGCGTTGCCGTCACCGCCAATCCCAGCGGAATCAGCGGCACATAGAACATCTGCTGCACCGGCACATTCAGATTCAGCACCCAGCCGCCAACCAGCGGCCCGAGCAGCGACCCGACGCGGCCGATGCCCAGCGCCGCGCCCACACCGGTGGTGCGGCAATGCGTGGGATAGATCAGCCCCGCCGACGCATTGAGCGCGCCCTGACATCCCACCACGCCAAAGCCCGACATGCACACAGCCAGCGTCAGTATCGTTGCGGAGGAAAATCCCAGCGTTGCAATCGTCAGCAGCGCGCAAAAACCGGCCACCAGCAACACCACCACCCATTTCAATCCCATGCGGCCCAGCACCAATGCGGTTGCCACCGTGCCAATCGCGCCGGCCCAGTGAAAAAAGCTGTTCGTCAACGAGAATTGCAGCGGCGAGAGATTGCCGAGCTTGAGCACCGTGGATATCCAGCTATTCAGGAAGTGCATCGACAACAGCACGCCGGCGAACATGATCCACAGCAGCGGCGTGGTCAGCCGCAATTCCGGCACGAACAATTCGCGAAAGCTGCCCTTGCCGGCCTGCCGCTCATCGCGCAACACGAACTGCGTATCCGCCGTTACCGGCAGTGAAGCATCCAGTTCACGCACACGCCGCGCCACCGCCTCGCGCTGTCCGCTGCTGGTCTGAAACAACAACGACTCCGGCAACGTCAGCGCCAACAGCATCGCAATCGCCAGCGGCAACAGCCCGCCGACCCAGAACAGCGCCTGCCAACCCTGCGCGGGCACCAGTGCAGCGGCCACCACACCCGGCAAGCCGCTGCCGAGTGATATGCCCATGATCACGACGCTGGTCCACATCGCACGCTTCAAGCGCGGCGTGGCCTCGGCCGTCAGCGCGATGACATTGGGCAGCACACCGCCCAAACCCACGCCGGTGAGAAAACGCACAATGCCCAATTGCAGCACCGTGCTCGTGAGGATGCAGCACAGCGTCATCACGCCAAACAGCGTCACGCCGCCGACGATGATCTTCTTGCGGCCGATGCGATCACCCAGCCCGCCGAGAAAAATCGCGCCCAGCATCATGCCGAACAGATTGGCCGACTGCACCGGGCCCACCAACTCCGAAGGCTTCACCTTCCAGGCTTCGGTGATCCACGGCGCGGCCACACCGACCAACTGAAGATCAAAGCCATCGCACACCAGCGCGATCAGCAACAGCGCAATGACAAAATAGCTGCGACCGTTGAGCCGTTGCCGGTCGATCAGCTCATCGACATGGACTATGCCAGACCCCACCATCACTGCCTCCGCGAGCGGCTATCAAACTACATGCGGTAGTCCTGTTGTGTCGCAGCGTACTCGACATAGGCGTCGAGCGCGTGCGGATTCGCCATCGCATCGCGATTGGCGGCTTTGGCCAGCGGTACACCAGCCAGGATGCGTCGCACCGGCACTTCCATCCGCTTGCCGCTGATCGTGTAGGGAACCGCAGGCACGGCGTAGATTTTGTCGGGCACATGACGCGGGGTGTATTCGGTGCGCAGGCGATCGTTGATCGCTTTGATCAGCGCATCATCGAGTACATAACCCTCATGCAGCTTCACGAACAGCGGCATGAAGAACTTGCCGCCCGGCAGGTCGAGGTTGACGATCAACCCGTCTTCCACGCCCGGCACCAGCACGATGGTGCGATAAATCTCGGCCGTGCCAATGCGGATGCCGTGGCGATTCAGCGTGGCGTCCGAACGTCCCAGCACGAACACGCCACCGCGCGCATTGATGCGATAAAAATCGCCCTGCCGCCACATGCCCGGAAAATCGGAAAAATAAGTTTCGGTATAGCGCTCGTCGTTCTTGTCGTTCCAGAAACCCACGGGCATCGACGGCATCGGCTGCGTCACCACCATCTCGCCCACTTCATCCACGACGAAGTGCCCGTCCTCGCCCATCACATGCACCGCAACGCCCAGAGCGCGCGCCTGAATCTCGCCCGCATAGGCCGGCAAGGTGACGACGCCGCCGACGAAACCCGAACAGATATCGGTGCCGCCACAGCCCGGCACGACCCATGCCTCTTTCTTCACGTTCTCGTAGAACCACGCCTGACATTCCGGCGACACCGGCGAACCGGCCAGCGTCACGGAGTCCAGACTCGACAGATCGAACTTCGCCTTCGGCACGACGCCGTTCTTTTCCAGAATGGATTGATACGTGGGACTCGCGCCGAACAGATTGGCCTTGGCGTCCTGCACCATCTTCCAGAGGATGTCGCCGTCGGGCCAGGCCGGGTTACCGTCGTACAGCACCGGAATCACATCCGACAGCAACGAGCTGACCAGAAAGTTCCACATCATCCATCCGGTGGTGGTGAAGAAGAACAGGCGTTCGCCCGCGCGCATATCGAAGTTGAACGCCACGTGCTTCAACTGCTCGATCGTGATGCCGCCGTGACTGTGCATGATCGGCTTGGGCAGTCCCGTGGTGCCGGAAGAAAACAGAATCCACAGCGGATAGTCGAAATCCACTTCTTCATAGTGGAACGAATCACGCGGCACCGGCGGGTGATCGAGCAACTCGTGCCAGAACACAGTGTTCGGCGTAAGCCGCTGCGGATTGGTGCGATCCAGATACACCAATTGAATCACATGGCGAACACTGGTGAGCTTGTCGATGATCTTGCGCGCCTCATCGCGACGATCAAACGGCTTGCCGCCATACTGATAGCCGTCCACATGCAGGAACACCGTGGGTTCCAGCTGCGAGAAGCGATCCAGCACGCCGGGCGTGCCGAAGTCCGGGCCCACCGATGACCAGATCGCGCCGATGGATGTGGTGGCCAGCATCGCAATCAGCGCTTCGGGAACGTTCACCACATAGGCGCAGACGCGGTCGCCCTTCTTCACGCCCATCTTGCGCAACTGCGTGGCGATGATGCGCACCTGCCCGGCGAGGTCTTCCCACGACATCGCCTGCAGGGCCTGACGCTCGTTCAGATGCAGCAGCGCAGTGGCGTTGGCGCGCTCGTGACGCAGCATGTGACGCGCATAGTTCAACTTCGCGCCGGGGAACCATTGCGTGCCGGGCATCGTGCGCCGGCCCAGCGCCGCAGTGGGCGGCACGCTGGCATCGACGCCGAAAAAATCCCAGCAGGCTTGCCAGAAGGCGTCGATGTTGTCGGTTGACCAGCGCCACAGCGCCTCGTAATCGGCGAACGTCAGTCCACGTTTCTTTGCCAACCAGCGGCGAAATGCGGTAATCCGCGCACGCTCCATACGCTCCGGCGACGGTTCCCAGAGCAACTGCCCACTTTCGACCATGCGTTTCACAACCCCTTGCGTTTCAGGGGCGATATTGAAGCATGGATTGCCTCGCTGCGCCCCCCACCGCAGAATGGGCGCTGCGCCATGAGCACGAATCTCCCCCTGGTTCTGGTACCCGGCTTGACCTGCGATGCTGAGGTCTGGCAAGGCCAGATCGCCGCGCTCGGCGGGGCCTGTCCCATTCATGTTGCCGATCACGGTCTGTGCGACAGCCTCGGCGCGATGGCCGAAAATCTGCTGTCCCGAGCGCCGCCCCGATTCTGCCTCGCCGGTCATTCGATGGGCGGGCGCGTGGCGCTGGAAGTGATCGCCCGCGCGCCGGAGCGGGTGGCGGGTCTGGCGCTGCTCGACACCGGCTTTGAGGGTCTGAACCCCGACGACGGGGGCGAGGCCGAACGCCGGGGCCGCTACCGGCTGGTGGACCTCGCCCGCCGCGAGGGCATGCTGGCGATGGCGCGCGAGTGGGCGCAGGGCATGGTGCATCCGGCGCGCCGCGAAGACGCCGCGCTGATGGGGCCCCTTCACCAGATGGTCGCCCGCTTTTCCGTGGAGCAGTTCGAGGCGCAGATTCGCGCGCTGCTGGCGCGGCCCGACCGCAGTGCGCTGCTGCCACAGATCGCCGTGCCCACGCTGGTGCTGTGCGGTCACGAGGATGCGTGGAGTCCGCTTCAGCGACATCAGGACATGGCCGCGCGCATCGCGCACAGCAGGCTGGTCGATGTGCCGGATTGCGGTCACATGAGCACGCTGGAACAGCCGGACGCCGTCAGCGCCGCGCTGCGGACCTGGCTTCAAACCGTTTGAGCACCTGGGAGAATGACATTGCCGCTGCCTGCAACGTACACCGCCGACGAACTGGCGAGCATCGAAGCCTGCCGCCATCTGATCATCGAGTTCGGTTCGCTGATCGACGCCGGCCGCACGCATGAGCTGGGTCAGTTGATGGTGGCGGACGCCAGCTTCGCGCGGCCCACGATGCCGGAGGTGATCATCCACGGCATCGACGAAATACTGAACGCCTTTGCCGCGCGCCCCAAGGACCTGGTCACGCAGCATCTGAATCTGAACATCCGCATCACGCTGACGGGCCAGGACACCGCCACCGGCGAATCCATCGTCGCGATGTATCGCGCCAGTGCGAATGATCCGCTGGAAAGCGGCAAGGGGCGCAAGGCCATCGGTCCGCTGATCGGCACGTGGAGCGATACCTTCGTGCGCACACCGCAGGGCTGGCGCTTCAAGGATCGCCGTGGCAATGCGACGATGTACGTTTGAGCCATGCTGACTCCCGCAGCAACGATTGCCTTCATCGGCTTCGGTGAAGCCGGCGGCCTATTGGGGCAAGCGCTGGCCCGGCGCGGCTGCGCGGTGCGCGCCTACGACATTCTGCCAGCCATCACCGCACGCATTAAAGCAGCGGGCGCTGATCCGGCGCGAACACTGGCCGATTGTGTGCGCGGCGCGAAGCTCGTGATATCGGCCGTTACCGCAACCAGCGCCGGTGAAGTGGCCGCGCAAGCGGCAACGCTGATGCAACCGGGGCAAATTTTTCTCGACATCAACTCGGTCTCGCCCGAAAGCAAGCGCGCCAACGCTGCGCGCGTGGAATCGGTCGGCGCTGATTATGTGGAAGCCGCCGTCATGGCTCCGGTACCGCCGCATGGGCTCGCCGTACCGATGCTGCTCGGCGGCGCACGCGCGGCAGAGTTGTCTGCGGGGCTGAACGCGCTGGGTTTTTCCACGCGCGCCGTGGCCTCGACCATCGGCGTGGCCTCGGCCATCAAGATGTGTCGCAGCGTGATGATCAAGGGCATCGAGGCGCTGGCGGTGGAAAGCCTGTTCACCGCGCGGCACTACGGCGCGGAAGACGCCGTGCTGGCTTCACTGGCCGCAACATTCCCGTCGATGGGTTGGGATGGCGCGCAGGCCGACTACCTGATCAGCCGCGTTGCCGAACATGGCCGACGCCGCGCCGCCGAAGTGCGCGAAGTTGCCGTTACCGTGCGCGCGGCGGGTCTTGC
Source organism: Nevskiaceae bacterium (assembly GCA_031277355.1). Taxonomy (GTDB): domain Bacteria; phylum Pseudomonadota; class Gammaproteobacteria; order Steroidobacterales; family Steroidobacteraceae; genus ZC4RG30. The sequence goes on from JAITMN010000250.1 coordinate 9,224, forward strand.
GCCTTATATGTCGGAGGCCATCGCGCTTCGGCAGGATGCGCTCGTGGATGACATGCAGGCAGCCGGCATCGAATACCAGAAGCAAACGCCCTTTGAATGGCG
>JAITMN010000268.1 GCA_031277355.1 Nevskiaceae bacterium
GGTTACGGCGAAACTCGCCCGGTGACCACAACGCAGCAATGTCCGCCCAGCATGACCCGCGATCAATTGCTCGCCTGTCTGCAACCAGACCGCCGCGTGGAAGTGGAGGTATCAGGCACGCGCGTTCCGTAACGTCATCGATGTCGCCACTATGCGACTGTTGCGATGCCGCTGAACGCGCGAGCATGCTAGTCTTTGATGCATGGGCCGGGCAGGTCGTCGCACATCCGAAGGGATGCCTGAAGGCCCGTTACGTTATGGAGTCTGTTCAACCAGAATGACATGGAGCCCACAATGACCAAGTCCATTACACTCCCGCTCGTTACTGCGGCCGTTTTCGCAGCGCTGGCCTCGGCCCCTGCCGTGTCCGGTCAGAGCAATTCCTTGCCCTGTTCGGCGGTCACCTATCACCAGGACTTCATCCGCGCCTATCCCAATGCGCCGGCGGCCTGCCGCGACGTGGTGGAGAGGAACGGCATGCGGCAGGTCCACTTCGTCGCCGCCGTGGCAGGCAATGACAATGGCAAGGTGACGCTGAACTTCCTCAACGCCCGCAATCAGCCCATCGAAAATTCCAAGCCGCTGATATTCACGCCGCGCCCGGACGTGAACCTCACCGTCAACGGTGCGCCGAAGAAAGTGGCCGAATTGCAGAAGGGCGACAAGCTCGACTTCTGGGTGCCCGAGGGCCGCCTGGGTCTGGTCACCGACCCCTCATCGGATGCGCTGAACGATCTTTCTCTTTGAACTGCGCCGTTCATCGCTACAATAAAGCGCACAAGATCAACAAGCCCGGTCCTGCCTCAAGCCGCGCCGGGCTCTACAACCGCCGAGGTCCGTATGAATCCACTGCGCACGACTCTGTTCCTGGCGATGACGTTCTCCGCCGCCGCTGCCGTAGCCCAGCAAGGCCCGCCCGAGGTGCCGTTTGCCATGGGTGTTCCGGTAGCGCCAACCGGCCTGCAAGATCAGGTGCTGCCGCCGGGACCATTCCGCTACCGCACCGCCGAGCAGATGGACATCAACGTGCGCGTCTGGGCGCGCGGTCTGGAAACCCCTTACGCGATGGCGTTTCTGCCCAACGGCGATCTGCTGGTCACCGAGCGCACGGGCAAGCTGCGCCTCGTGCACAACGGCGTGACTGATCCCAAGCCCATCGAGGGCGTGCCGCAGACGAAGTTCGGCGGCAAGTCCGGCGGGTTGGGCGCGACGCATGGCCTCACCGGCCTTGCCGTGCATCCGCAGTTCGCGCAGAACCATCTGATCTACTTCGCGGCCAATCGCGTGCTGAAAGACAACAGCACCGAAATCGCCATCATCCGTGCGCGCCTTGAAAACGGCGCTCTGCACGATCAGAAAGAACTGCTGGCCGGTGAGGGGCTGCGCGGCACCGTCGCGCTGACGATGACGAAGGACGGCAAGCTCTGGGTCGCCAACGGCAGCGGCGAAGATGCCCAGGACCCCAGCAAGATCACGGGCAAGGTGCTGCGCCTGAACGACGACGGCACGCCTGCGGCAGACAACCCCTTCGTGGGCAAGGCCGGGTATCGCCCCGAAATCTACACGATGGGTCATCGCTCCACGCTGGGGCTCACGGTGAACCCCTACACCAACGAAGTGTGGCTCAGCGAAATGGGCCCCAACGGCGGCGATGAAATCAACGTGCTGCGCGCCGGCAAGAACTACGGCTGGCCGCGCGTGAGTCTGGGCCGCACGTATCCGGGGCCGTGGCAGTCCAAAGACAACATCCCCACGCACGAAGGCTTCGAGCCGCCGGTGGTCTACTGGACGCCTGCGATTGCGGTGGCGGGCCTCACGTTCTACACCGGCGACAAGTTGCCGAAGTGGACCGGCAATCTGTTCGTCGGCGGTCTGCGTTATGGCGAAGTGCCGGGCACGGGTCGGCTTGATCGCGTGTTGCTGAACCCGAAGGGCGAAGAATTGCGCCGCGAAACGTTGCTGCAAGACCTGCATCAGCGCATCCGCGATGTGAAGCAGGGGCCCGATGGTCTGCTGTACGTGGCCACCGATGAAGTCGATGGCGTGATTCTCGTGATCGAGCCGGCTACCTGAGCTGAGCCATCAGGCAAACCGGAAGGGTGAACCCATCTTCAATGACCAGCCTCGCCGAATCTGCCCGCGAAGGTCCCGCAGTTGAAGTCCGTTTTGGCCAGGTGGCGTTGGCGCAGGTGCGCATCCGCACCACCGATGCCAGCGTGATTGTCGAGGATTTGAGCAAGCGCGTTGCCGCCGCACCGCGCTTGTTTGATCGCACTGCGGTGTGTCTGGATTTGAGCGCGTTGCAAACTGAACCCACCGCAGAGCAGATACGCGACGTGTCCGACGCGATCCGCCGCGCCGGTTTGTTCGTGGTGGGTCTGGCGCATGGCACGCAGGCAATCGACACGCTGGCGCGGGAGCTTCAGACACCGGTGTTGACGCAGTTCCGCCCCGTGCAGGAAAAAGCCGCGCCAGCCGCCCGGCAGCAGCGGCAACCGCAGCCCCAGCCCGAGCAGGTGATCGTTCACACACCCGCCTTGATGCAGTACCAGCCGGTGCGCTCCGGGCAGGTGATCTATGCCCGCCATTCAGACCTCGTGGTCACGTCCAACGTGGGCGCCGGCGCCGAAGTCATCGCCGATGGCTGCGTACACGTCTATGGCCCCATGCGCGGCCGCGCCGTGGCCGGAGCGATGGGCGAAGTGACTGCGCGAATTTTCTGTCAGGAGTTTCGGGCTGAGCTGGTGTCCATCGCCGGTGTGTTTCGTGTGTTCGAGACTTTGCCGCCGGAACTGGCCGGCAAGCCGGTGCAAGCCTGGCTCGATGGCGACGACCTGCGCTTCGCCCGTATCGGTAATTGAAGCGCGTTGAGCGTTGACTTGAGGTCAGGTCCGCTCAATGTCCTGTTTTTTGCAAGGAGACTTCCACTTTGACTGAAATCATCGTTGTAACTTCCGGCAAGGGTGGTGTGGGCAAAACCACCACTGCCGCCAGCATCGCTTGCGGCCTGGCGCGCCGAAGCAAGCGCGTCGCCATCATCGATTTCGACATTGGTCTGCGCAACCTCGACCTCATCATGGGCTGCGAGCGCCGTGTCGTGTTTGATTTCGTGAATGTCATCCAGGGCGATTGCTCGCTCAAGCAGGCGCTGATCAAGGACAAACGCATCGAAACGCTGTTCGTGCTGGCCGCCTCGCAGACGCGCGACAAAGACGCGCTGTCGAAAGACGGTGTGCGCAAGGTGCTCGACGAACTGATCGCGGATGGCTTTGATTACATCGTCTGCGATTCGCCCGCCGGCATCGAAGCGGGCGCGCATCTGGCGATGTATTTCGCCGACCGCGCCATCGTGGTGGTGAACCCCGAGGTGTCCTCGGTGCGTGACTCCGACCGCATTCTCGGCCTGCTTTCCAGCAAGACCCAGCGCGCCGAAAAAGGTGGAGAGAAGGTGAAGGAACACCTGCTCTTGACGCGCTACAACCCGCGCCGCGTTGCCGCCGGCGAAATGATGAGCGCCGACGACGTGAAGGAAATCCTCGGCATCGAGGTGCTCGCGGTGATCCCCGAGTCACCCGATGTGCTGTCCGCGTCGAACGCCGGCACGCCGGTCATTCTGCTGGAGCAAAGCGATGTCGCCAAAGCCTATGAAGACGCCGTCGCGCGTTTGATGGGCGAAGACAGGCCGATGCGCTTCATCGAAGAACCCAAGAAGGGCTTTCTGGCCCGCATGTTTGGAGGTTGAGCATGGGCCTGCTTGCATTCTTCCGTCGTTCGCAGCCCACCGCGAGCACCGCCAAGGAGCGTCTGCGCATCATCGTTGCCCAGGAACGCAAGGCGCAAAATGCGCCGGATTACCTGCCGACCTTGCGCCGCGAACTGCTGGAGGTCATTCGCAAATACATCAACATTGATCCTGACGCCGTGCAGATCAACCTGGAACAGGAAGATGGCCGCGATCTTCTGGAATTCACGGTGACGTTGCCGGACAACGGGGCAGGGCGAATCTGAATGCGCCAGGAGGGGCGTTTACCGCCCCTCTCCCAGCGTCAGCGCAACAAACTCTCCGGCCTTGTTCGGCGCTCCCACCGCCACGACGATGTATTGCTTGCCGCCGATGGCGTAGCTCATCGGCAGTCCCGACTGCCGCAGACCCAGGTCCATCTCAAAGAGTATTTCGCCCGTGGCCTTGTCGTGCGCGCGAAACTTCGTGCCGCCTTCGGAGGCCACGAACATGCCCGCGCCTTCGCCGGCAAACAGCAGCGTTTTCGTGACCAGCAGGCCGGCGCGGTCATCATGCCCGGTGCGCGGAATCTCCACGCCGCGCAGTTTTTCGTGATTGCGCACATACGCCGGCGTATCGCCATTGGCGATGGTCCACGCGCGTTTGCCGGTTTTCAGATCAAGCGCAACGATGGTGCCCCAGGGCGGACGCGCCAGCGGCAGACCAAACGGCCCCGCGATGCGGCTGCCGCCGAGGATGTAGCGTATGTTCGAGCGCTCCGGTTCGCTGACGAGGTTCATCGTCGTGATCGTTGACGTGCTCGACACATACAGCAGGCCGGTTTCCGGATCGGCCACCGCGCCCTGCCAGTTCGCGCCACCCTGAGAACCCGGCACCTGCAACGTGCCACGGTTGGTTTCCGTGACCACCGAAGGCGGATTGAACAGCGGACCGAAGCGATAGCCTTCGGTGAGGCGCAGCGCTTCGGCGTGAATCTCCGGCGTCAGATCGTTCAGGTCTTCGGGCTTCACGCCCTGACGCTCGAAGGGCTCGGGCAGCGAGGGAATGGGCTGCGTCGGCGATGAGCGTTCGCCCGGCACGTCGCTGCGCGGCACGCGGGTTTCGACAATGGGCCACACCGGTTTGCCGTTGGTGCGGTCGAATACATAGGTGAGGCCCTGCTTCGTCACCTGCGCCACGGCGGGAATTTGCCGGCCTTCCACGGTGATGTCGAGCAGCACCGGCGCGGCGGGGATGTCGTAGTCCCAGATGTCGTGGTGGATCAACTGGAAGTGCCAGCGACGCTCACCCGTGCGCGCATCCACGCAGACCAGAGTGCTGGAATACAGGTTGTCGCCCGGACGTTCGCCGCCGTAGAAATCGCTGGTCGGCGCTTCCACCGGCAGGTAGACCAGACCACGTTCGGTATCGGCGCTGAAGGGCGCCCACACGCCGGCGTTGCCGGTGTAGCCGCGCGCTTCGTCGGTCCAGGTTTTTGCGCCGGGGTCGCCGGGCTGCGCGATGGTGTGGAACACCCAGCGGCGCTCACCGGTGCGCACGTCCCAGGCGGTGACGTTGCCGGTGGGCATCTGCTTGCGCGGCGGCGCGGCGCCGGCGGCAAAGGCCGCCCCGACGATCACCACATCACCCACTACCACCGGCGGGGAGCTGTTGCCTATCGGCGTGGTGTTCACGTCGATCTGCTGATCGATGCCCAGCTTCAGATCGACGATGCCGCTGCGACCAAAGCTTTCAACGGGCCGCCCGGTGCGGGCGTCGAGCGCGACGAGCTGAAAGCCGGGCGTGACGAGGAACAGCACGTCGCGACCGCCTTCGCGCCACAGCGCCAGGCCACGGCCAGGGCCTTTGCGCGGCGCGATCTGCCCGCGCTGGCCTTCGTCGATGCGGTACGTCCACAGCGTTTCGCCGGTGCGCGCGTCGATGGCCACAACGCTGCGCGAAGCGCCGGCGGTTGCATACAGCACGCCGTTTGCCATCAGCGGCGAGGTTTCCAGGTTGGGCCAGATCGTGGGGCCGAAGTTGTCCGAGCGCCAGCGCCAGGCCACTTGCAGGCGCGAGACATTGCTGGCGTCGATCTGCGCAAGCGGGGAGTAGTTCGTGCTGCCGGCGTCGCCGCGATGATGCAGCCATTCGGTGTCCGGCACGGGCGGCAGCGCGGGCGCGGCGGGTGCAGGGCCGGCGGCGGCGGCGTTGGGCGTGGCGCCGCCGTTCATCATCAGCGCGGTGAGGTCGGCGTAGTTGGCCTGCGTCAGCCCGCCGGGTTGGGTTACCGGCATGGTCCGGCGCGTCTGCTCGAACAGCGCCTGGGCCTGGCGCGCCCACTTGCTTGCAAACGTGCGGCCGCTCAGCGCGGGGCCGGCTTCGCCGCCTTCCATCGACGGGCCGTGGCATAGCGCGCAATGCTGCTGATACAGCGCCGCGCCGGCGCTCAGCCGCTGTGCGGTGGGGGCGAAGGGATTGTTGGCCGCCGGCTGCGCTCCCGCCGCCGCCTGAGTGGACAGCAGCGCGCAGGCTGCGGCGAACAACAGCGCGAGGCCGTGCCGGGCCAGGTCTTGCCGGTTGATAGTGCTGGTCATCGTCATGCGTCCTGTCTGGGCTGGTTCGAAGGTTGTAGAGTACGCGCCCCCCAATTTACCGGAAAATTCGCATGCAGCTTGAAGCTTTGCCGATTGGCAGGAATCCGCCCCACGAGGTCAATGTCGTCGTTGAGATTCCGGTCGGCGGCGAGCCGATCAAGTACGAGGTACACAAGCCCTCCGGCGCGCTGATCGTGGACCGGTTTCTCTACACCGCGATGCGCTATCCGGGCAACTACGGCTTCATTCCGCACACG
>JAITMN010000304.1 GCA_031277355.1 Nevskiaceae bacterium
GTCACGCCCAACGCATGCTCGGCCAACGCACCCTCAAGAACACGATTCGCGCCGCTGGCGTTGGTCTGCACACGGGCAAGAAAATCCACATGACGGTGTGCCCCGCGCCGCCGAACACCGGCATCGTGTTTCGCCGCACCGACCTTGCCGGCGCGCCCGACATCCCCGCCTTCGCCGAGAATGTTGGCGAAACCCGTCTGGGCACGACGCTGGTGCAGGGCGAGGCGAAAATCTCCACCGTCGAGCATTTGTTGTCGGCATTCGCCGGCCTTGGCATCGACAACGCCCGCATCGAAGTCAACGCCCCCGAAGTGCCGATCATGGACGGCAGCGCCGGCCCCTTCGTGTTCCTGCTGCAATCGGCCGGCATCGCCGAGCAGAACGCGCCCAAGCGCTTCGTGCGCGTGCGCCGCACGGTGCAGGTGCAGCAGGGCGACAAATGGGCGCGCTTTGATCCGCACGACGGTTTTCGCGTGAATTTCGAGATCGAGTTCGATCACCCGATTTTCAAGCGTCATTCGCAGAAGGCGACGATGGACTTCTCCACCACCACCTATCTGCGCGAAGTCAGCCGTGCGCGCACCTTCGGCTTCATGCGCGATCTGGAAACCATGCGCAAACACAACCTGGCGCTGGGCGGCAACCTCGACAACGCCATCGTGCTCGATGATTCCAAAGTGCTCAACGAAGGCGGGCTGCGTTCGGAAGACGAGTTCGTCAAACACAAGATTCTCGACGCCATCGGCGATCTGTACCTGCTCGGTCACAGCCTGATCGGCGAGTACACCGCCTTCAAATCCGGCCACGACCTGAACAACAAACTGCTGCGCGCGCTGCTGGCCGACCGCAGCGCCTGGGAAGAGCTCACCTTCGAGCGCCCCGAACAGGCCCCGATTGCCTACGTCGAACCGCGTTCGTTGCAGGAAGCCTCCGGCATCTAGCGATGCCGCTGCGCCGCTAACGCCGATACCCACCCACCGGCGTCACCCGCGCCAGCACGCGAGGATTCACCGGCAGTCCCGGCAGCAGCGGCGCGGAGCACGAGGCAATATGTTCTGTCAATGCCAGCCGCAGCCTTGCCCCCCAGGCGGCCGATTCGGCATAAACAATTAACATTCCGTCACGAACGCGAACTTGACGCAGATGCGGCGCAAGCTCGGCGGGCAGCAAGTCGCGGATGCACGTCAGCGCATCGACCGCGTTTTGCGCGGGAATTTCAGTGTTTTCGACCGGCGCAGTCGCAGCCGCGCCACGCCGCGTCAGCCCCGCCAGCACCTGCGCGGCGGATCGGGGCATCCCGGATTTTGCAAATCCTTGCTTGTGCAGCGGAGACTTCTTCGGCATATTCCCGCGCTAGTCTGCGACGTCTGGACGAAATGAACCTCATTTTTTTCTCCCGACGGCTGGGCCTTGCCCGCCACCTGCATTTGACCCAGCCGATGACGCTGGCGGTTTCCTGCGTCCTGATTTTGGGGATTCTGGGGCTCACCTTCGGTCTGGGCATGAAGCTGGGGCAGGACACCCGCGCACGCGGCCGGGTCGCGCAGGCCGCCGAATTGGCGAATCTGCGCGAGGCCGTGCAGGAGCGCATCGACGCAATGGCGATCCGCGTCGGCGAAATCAATGCGCAGGTGATCCGCATGGAGGCGCTGGGCAAGCGCCTCACGCAAATGGCCGATATTTCCAGCGGTGAACTGAATTTCGACTCCCCGCCCGCCATTGGCGGTCCCGAAGAGGGCGAGGGCTACTTCCACGGCGCCGCGCAATTGCCCGATCTGTCGCAGATGCTCGACGAAGTGGAGCAGAAGCTCGGCCTGCGCGATGTGCAGTTGCTGGCGCTGGAAAACGTGATCCTCTCGCGCAGCCTCAATGAGGCGATCCGTCCCGGTGGCCGTCCCGTGCTGGAGGGCTACATTTCCTCCCGCTTCGGCCAGCGCGCCGACCCCTTCGACGGCCACGACGCCATTCACAAGGGCGTGGATTTCGCCGGCGCGATGAACTCCGAAGTGGTGTCGGTGGCCGCCGGCATCGTCACCCGCGCCGAAGCGGCCTCCGGCTACGGCAACCTGATCGAAATCAATCACGGCAATGGCTTCGTCACCCGCTACGGGCACAACTCCAAGCTGCTCGTCGCGGTGGGCGATACCGTGGTCCGGGGGCAACCCGTCGCGCTGATGGGCTCCACGGGCCGCTCCACGGGGCCGCACGTACACTTCGAAGTGCTGCGCAATGGCCTTCAGGTGAACCCGATCGGCTACGTTGCGCCCTGATTCAAGCCATTTGCGCCTTGAGGCCGTGGCGGGCCGTCCCCACTGTCGTAAAATAAGCGGCTATCGCCCAATCGTCCGCGCCCTGTAAGGATTCCGCACCGTGCTCCAGTTCCTGACCCGCATCTTCGGCAGTCGCAATGATCGTATCGTCCGGGGTTATGGGGCGGTGGTGAAGGAGGCCGGCCGTCACGAGGAGGCCATACAAAATCTCACCGACGAGCAATTGGCCGCCAAGACCGGAGAATTCAAAGCCCGGCTTGCCGAAGGCGCCAAACTCGACAGCCTTGCCCCCGAAGCCTTTGCCGTGGTGCGCGAGGCCGCGCGCCGCACGATGGGCATGCGCCACTTCGACGTGCAGTTGATCGGCGGCATGACGCTGAATCAGGGCCGCATCGCCGAGATGCGCACCGGCGAAGGCAAAACCTTGATGGCCACGCTCCCGGCGTATCTGAATGCGCTGACCGGCGAGGGCGTGCACGTGGTCACGGTGAACGAATACCTGGCCTCGCGCGACGCCGACTGGATGCGCCCGGTGTATGGCTTTCTCGGCCTCACCGTGGGCGTGATCCGAAACAGCCAGAATTCGATCGAAAAGCGCGACGCCTACGCCGCCGACATCACCTACGGCACGAACAACGAATTCGGTTTCGATTACCTGCGCGATAACCTGGCTTATCGACTTGAAGATCGCGTGCAACGCGGTCTGTCGTTTGCGATTGTCGATGAAGTCGATTCGATTCTGATCGACGAAGCGCGCACGCCGCTGATCATCTCCGGCCCCTCCGAAGAAAGCACCGAGCTTTATCTGGCGATCAACAAGCTGGCCCCGCAGCTCACGCGCCAGAAAGAGGAAAACGGTCCCGGCGATTATTCGGTGGATGAAAAGACCAAGCAGGTTCACATCACGGAGGAAGGTCACGAACACGTCGAGCAGTTGATGGCCCAGCATGGCCTGCTGCGCGAGGGCGAAAGTCTGTACGACACGGCGAACATTCGCCTGATGCATCATCTGAACGCGGCGCTGCGTGCGCACTCGCTGTATCGGCGCGACGTGGAATACATCGTGCGCAATGGCGAAGTGATCATCGTCGATGAGTTCACCGGCCGCACGATGCCGGGCCGTCGCTGGTCCGAAGGCTTGCATCAGGCGGTGGAGGCCAAGGAAGGCGTGCGCGTGCGCGAGGAAAACCAGACGGTGGCCTCGATCACGTTCCAGAATTATTTTCGCCTGTACAAAAAGCTTTCGGGCATGACCGGCACCGCCGACACCGAAGCACCGGAATTCCTGCAAATCTACGGCCTGGAAGTGGTGGTGATCCCCACGCACAAGCCGATGATCCGCAAAGACATGCCCGATCTGGTGTACCTCACGCAAGACGATAAATTCACGGCCATCATCGAAGACATCCGTGATTGTGTTACGCGGCAGCAGCCGGTGCTGGTGGGCACCACGTCCATCGAGGCGTCCGAACATCTGTCCGGGTTGCTGAAGAAAGAGGGCGTGGATCATCAGGTGCTGAACGCCAAGCAGCACGAGCGCGAGGCGCATATCGTTGCGCAGGCCGGTCATCCGGGCAGCGTGACGATTGCCACGAACATGGCCGGCCGTGGCACCGACATTCAGCTTGGCGGCAACTTCGACGCCGAAATCGCCGATCTGCAAGCCTCCGGCGAAGAAGTGGATGACGCCCGTCGCGCGCAACTGCGCGAGGCGTGGCAGCAGCGTCACGATCTGGTGCTGCAAGCCGGCGGTCTGCATATCGTGGGCACCGAGCGCCATGAGTCGCGCCGCATCGACAACCAATTGCGTGGCCGTTCCGGTCGTCAGGGCGATCCTGGTTCCAGCCGCTTTTATCTGTCGATGGAAGACACGCTGATGCGCATCTTCGGCAGCCCCGCCGTGATGAAGCGCTGGATGCAGATGGCCGGCATGAAGCAGGGCGAAGTCATCGAATCGGCGATGCTGACGCGGCAGATCGAAAAAGCGCAGCGCAAGGTCGAAGCGCACAACTTCGACATCCGCAAGCAATTGCTGCTGTTCGATGACGTGGCGAACGATCAGCGCAAGGTGGTCTACTCTCAGCGCTCGGGTATTCTCGGCGCCACCGATCTGGAGCAGGCGGTGCGCGAGATGCGCCACGATGCGGTGAGCGCGTTGATCGACCAGTTCGTGCCCAAGCAGGCTGCGCCAGCCGATTGGGATTTGGCCGCGCTGAGCGAGGCGTTGCAGCGCGACTTCCACACGCTGGTCGATCCGAAGCCCTGGGTCGATGAGAATCCCGAGCTGGATGAAAACACCTTCCGCGAGCGCTGCATCGAAGCGGTGCAGGCGCAATACGATGCCAAGGTGGAGCAGTTCGGCGCACCGATGATGCGTCATGTGGAGCGCGACATTCTGCTGCGCACGCTCGATCAGCATTGGCGCGAACATCTGGCGGCGATGGACTATCTGCGGCAGGGCATCCATCTGCGTGGCTATGCGCAGAAGGACTATCGCTACGAGTTCAAGCGCGAGGCGTTCGGGCTGTTCTCGCAGATGCTCGATCGCGTGAAGCACGACACCGTTTCCACGCTGGCGCGCGTGACGATTCGCACGCCGGAGCAGATCGAGCGCGAGGAAGCCGAACAGCGCGAGCATTTGATGCGCGCGTTGCAGGCGCAGCATGCCGAAGCGCAGTCGGCGCTGGTGGCGCAGGCCGCCGAACAGGTGGCCGCCGATGGCGAGGCCATTGGCGCCTCGATGCTGGGCGCAACGTCCGACCCGCGTGGCGTGTCGATGGAGCCCTTCGTGCGCGGTGATCGCAAGGTGGGGCGCAATGAGCCGTGTCCCTGCGGCTCGGGCAAGAAGTTCAAGCAATGTCACGGAGCTTTGGGGTAGACGCGCGGCTGCGTGTCGTGGCCGGCGCGCTGTGCGATCCGGCGGTCCCTGGCCGCGTGCTGATCGCGCAGCGGCCTGTCGGCAAGTGGCAGGCGGGGCGCTGGGAGTTTCCCGGCGGCAAGGTGGAGCCGGGCGAAGCCGAGCGCGAGGCGCTTGATCGCGAGTTGCGGGAAGAATTGGGCGTGCAAGTGCTGGCGGCCCGCCAGCTTGGGGTTTTCGAGCACGACTACGCCGACCGCCGCGTCGCCATCGCGCTGTGGCTGGTCACCGCCTTCCACGGCGACCCGCAGGGCCGCGACGGGCAGGCGCTGCGCTGGGTGCCCGCATCAGAGCTGGCCGGCTGCGATCTGCTGGAAGCCGATCAGCCGATGTTGCCGATGCTGCGCGAGGCGCTCTCCGGCGCGGTAGACTTGTCTGCATGAGCACCACCGAACAAGCCCTGCCCGAAATCCGGCTCGACGTCGCGAGTCTGTACCAGGAAGAAGTTTTCACCGACCGCACCGCCGGCACGATTCGCCGTCTGACGCCGGTCACCGCCGAAGGCGCGCCCGACCCGGCGCGACCGGTGTTGTACAGCGGTCAGACGCAGCTGCTGACGCCCGGCGGCGTGTTGCCGCTGGGCTTTGAGATCGAAGCCGCGTCGCTGGCTGAGGCCATCGAGCGCTTTCCGCTGGCCGTGCGTGCGGCGCTGGAACAGGCCATCGAAGAGGCGCGCGAAATGCGCCGCGAGCAGTCCTCGCGCATCGTCGTGCCTGAGGCGGGCGGTGGGTTGGGTGGTTTGGGCGGCGGCGGAAGGATCAAAATGTAATGAACGCGGGCACCACAGGAGCTTTCATGCGCAAGGCGCGCTGGATCGCGATTGCGGTGCTGGGCTGTTCGTTGGCTTGTTTTGCGGCTTGCCAGCGCGGCGCATCGCCGGCCGCCGCGCAGGGCGGCGTCACCGAAAAGCGCCTCGCCGATGCCGACAGTGAGCCCGGTCAATGGCTGTCGGTGGGCCGCACCCACGATGAGCAGCGCTACAGCCCACTCACGCAAATCACGCCGGATAACGTGGGTCA
>JAITMN010000334.1 GCA_031277355.1 Nevskiaceae bacterium
GCCGACGGGGAAGGGCGTTTGATCTACGACGAAGTGCTCGACCGCGTGGCCGACGATGCGCAACTGGTGCTGTCGGAGCAGTTACGGCACAGCATTTTGCAGGTGATTCACGGGTGAGGTTTGTGCTAGCGGGAGTCAGGCAGCGCCGAGTCGATTCCCCCAACCTCCCAGCCTCTCATCGCCAACAACACCGTGCGCGGCACCGGGCGAACGCCTGTGCGGTACTGGCTGGCCGTCCGGCGCGTCATGCCGATGGCGTTCGCCGCCTCGGTCAGCGACAGGCCATTGCGATCCTGCCAACGCCGAAACGCGAGCGTGTCGGTGCGCCCGGCCTGCTCCAGCGCCATGTCCATGATGCGATCGGCGTCCAGCCCTTCGCCATGGGGCCATTCAAGCGTCTGACCCCAGTCGGCTACCTGAGCGCGCTTGAAAAACGCGGGTTTGACCAGATCGGCGAACACCGCAAAGCGTTTCGGCAGTTCGGAAAAATCCACGCGCACCACATGCCCGCCGGTGTAACGAACTTCCATCGTCATGCCGCGCAGCGGCTTGATGGATTCGATGCGATTGATGTTCTGCTTCATTGCTCGCCTCGCTTCGGCGGATTGTTCATGCGCGCCCACTCGGTGCGAATCGCCGCCGTGTTTGCTGCCACCCATGCAGCGGCCTTGGTGAGTACATCCGCAGGCACACCGCGATTGAGCACCGCGCCATCCAAATGCACTACGGCTTTGCCGTCGGGGTGAATCACGTGGACGTGCACGGGCGGGTGCTCATTGCCCTGCACGCGGATGATCCAATTCTCCTGCTGATGCAGCTTCCCCACGTCCGCGATTGTAGGGAAAATATTTCTCTATGTACAGGGTCAAGCGGTTATTGCGGCGCGCCGCCTACTCCTCCCCCCGCACCTTCCCCCGCAGCGACTTCATCCTTCCCGCGCGCAGTTTGTTGCTGACGCGCCGTTGCTGCGATGCCCGCGTCGGCTTGGTCGCCTTGCGCACCTTCGGCACATGCCTTGCCGCGATCAGCAGTGTTTCAAGCCGCGCCAATGCTTCGCGTCGATTGCCTTCCTGCGTGCGGTGATTGCGCGCGATGATCAGCAGATCGCCCGCGTCGGTGAGCCGTCGCCCCGCCAGATGCCGCAGTCTTGCCTTGCCCGCTTCATCCAGCCGATTGCTGCGATCAAGGAAAAAGCGCAATTGCGCTGCGGTGGCCACCTTGTTCACGTTCTGCCCGCCGGGACCGGCGGAGCGCACGAAAGTGATCTGGTAGTCGTCCGCCTCTGCCGCAGTGTTCACGGCCCGCCGCCGCGCACCGTCACCATGCGCAGATCGCGCTGCGCCACGGGAATCGTGATGCCACATTCCTTGAACAGCCGCCAGATGGTGCGGTTCACATCCGAGCGCACATTGTTCACGCCTTCCTGCGGGTCGGCGATCCAGAAGCGCAGTTCCAGTTCGATGCCGTTGTCACCGAACTGCATCAGCCGCGACGCCGGCGGCGGGGAACTCAGCACGCGCGCATGACCCTGCGCGGCGCGCAGCAGCACGTTCAGCGCCTGCTCCGGGTCATCGCTGTAGCTGATGCGCACCGGCAGCTTCAATCGCACCTTGGAATCCGAATAGCTCCAGTTGATCACCGGGCTGGTGATCAGATTTTGATTGGGCACCAGCGTTTCAACGCCGTCGCGATCACGCACGACGACATAGCGACCGCGCAGTTCCTGCACCCAGCCGAAGTTCTCGGTGCTGGTGCCGGTGACGCCGGTGAAGCTGATCACATCCCCCGGCTTGATCGAGCGATCCATCAGCAGCACGAAGCCGCTGACGAAATTGCTGGCGATGGCTTGCAGACCAAAGCCCAGACCAAAACCCAATGCGCCGGTCAGCACCGTCAGCGCGGTGAGGTCAACACCGGCGGCGTTGACGCCGATCATCACGCCCAGCGTCAGCAGAATGAAATAGGTGAACTTGCTGATGCCGATGCGCGTGGACAGCGCCAGCCCATCCATCTGCATCACGCGCGATTCGATGGTGCGCGAACTCACGCTCGCCACCGCCATGAACAGCGTGACGATGACGATGCCCTTGAGCAGGCCCCAGATCGTGAAGCGCGTGGTGCCGGGGATCAGGTCCACCGAATCGAGGCTGGTTTCGATGAAATCGAACCAGCCCATCAGCGTGAAGCCAAACAGCAGCCACAGTATCGTGACCAGTTGGATTTCGTAGCGCGTGACCCAGTTCTTAGGGCCCAGCGACAACCGCAACAGGTAGATCGCCAGCCGCACCAGCAGCAGCGCCGCAGCCAGTTGCAGCGCCGTGTCGATCAGTATCGGGGTGAAACTGGTGAAACTCAGCAGACCTCGGCCCAGCAGCAGCAACACCAGCGCGACGAACGGCGTTTGCAGCGCCACAGCGCCTTCCGTGCTGCGCGCCTGCCAGGTGTTGCTGCCCGCCAGGGCGCTGCGTTCGAACGCAGCACGCGCAAAGTGCGCAGCGGCGAGGCCACCCAGCACCGCCACCGTGATGATCACCAATTCGGTGAGCGTGGCGGCGGAAGCCAGTTTCGCGAAGAGTTGCTGTAGGCTGTTTTCAGGCATTGAGATCGGGTATCGCCTGACTTTCGAGCAATGCGATCTGGTCTTTGAGAATGAGCTTGCGCTTTTTCAGCCGGCGCATCTGCACTTCATCCACGTGCATGTCCAGTTGCAGCCGCGAGATCACATGGTCCAGGTCGCGATGTTCGATGCGCAACTGGCGCAGCTTTTCGATGTTGCGGAACAGCTCGCGGTCGACGTTGTCTTCGGAATCCTCGGACATCCCACTCGTTATCCGTTTTGCGTCTGTGCGAACCGCGTCCACAGCGGCTCGATCCCTGCCGGTAGCTTAGCGAAGCGGCCCAAGGGGCGCCATGCCTGCCCAGGTTCGTGGAAATCCGAGCCGGCCGAACCGGCCAAGCCATGCGCGCGGCTCAGTTCCCCGAGTTGCATTGCATCGGTGGGCGACAGGCCGGGCATGTCGAGCTCGGCCGCGCTGCCGCCCAGCGCCGCGAATTCGGCAAACAGCGCGCGCCGTCCGCCGGAGGACAACTTGTAGCTGTGCGGATGCGCGAGCACCGCCTGCCCGCCGGAGGCGCGAATCGCCGCGATGGCTGAGGCCAGGTCGGGCCACTGCTGCGGCGCATAGCCCGGACGGCCGCGCCCCAGCCATTGCCGGAACGCATGTTGAATCGAAGTGACTTCGCCGCGCGCGATCAACTCACGCGCGATGTGCGTGCGCGTGGGCACGGGCAGCGAGTTAATCGTTGCGCCGAAGGTATCGTCCGGGGGCAGCCGCAGCGCGCGCCGCAGGCGTTCCAGTATCACCTCGACGCGCTCGCGCCGCCGCTCGATCACCTGCGCCAGATGGGCGGTCAGCGCGGGGTGGGCCGGATCGACGCCCAGCCCCACCACATGAATCTCCTGCCCGCGCCACGACGAAGTGACTTCCACGCCGGTGACGTGCCGAATCTGCTGCGCACGGCAGGCCCGCGCGCACTCGGCCACGCCGGCAATCGTGTCGTGGTCGGTGAGCGCAAACAGCGTCACGCCTTGCGCGGCGGCGGCTTCGGCCAGCGCAGTGGGGCTGAGCAGGCCGTCGGAACACAGGCTGTGTGTGTGCAGGTCGATTCGCTGCGAGGTGGGCATGTCCATCAGCCCTCCATGATACGCCCGGTTCGGCCGGTATCGGTATCATGCGTCCGCATGACCGGCAGACTGCCTCTCCCCGCCCACATCGACACGCTGCTGCTGGACCTCGACGGCACGCTGCTCGATCTGGCCTTCGACACGCATTTCTGGCACGAAGTGGTGCCCGAATACTACGGCCGCAAGTTCGGCCTGACCGGGCCGCAGGCGTTCGAGCAACTGGTGCGCCCCAGGCTGCGCAGCGCCGAAGGCACGCTCGACTGGTACAGCCTCGATTACTGGTCGCGCGCGCTCGACCTCGACCTCTCGGCAATCAAATCCCGGCACGACGAGCGCATCGCCTGGCTGCCCGGCGCACAGGATTTTCTGCGCCGCCAGCGCGCGGTGGGCCGGCGTCTGGTGCTGGTGACGAACTCGCACACTGAAACGCTGCGCATCAAGGATCGCAAGGTGTGCATCCGCCCCTTTCTCGATGCGATGTACAGCTCCACCCCGTTCGGCGTGCCGAAGGAAGACCCCTCGTTCTGGCAGCGGTTCCGCGCCGTGGAGCCCTTCGATCCGGCGCGCGCCGCGTTCATCGACGACAACCCGGTGGTGCTGGCCGCCGCGCGCAATGCCGGCATCGACACGGTGATCGCGGTGACGCACCCGGATTCCAGCCGCCCGCCGCGCGATCCGCCGGTGGGGTATGCGCATGTGGCGGCGGTGGCGATGATTGATTAGCTTGGAGGGGCTTGTCGGATTGATGCGGGGGTGAGTTCGGCATGATGGTTGACAAAGGAGACAAAATAGACAAAATTGACAACCATCAGGAATTGTCGGCGAGGCCGTATGTCCAGAGTATTGGTATCGGGCGTTGATCAACTGCCGCGCATCACGGCCAAGGATGTACGGCGACGGTTTGATGCGGTTGAAGTTCTCAATG
>JAITMN010000347.1 GCA_031277355.1 Nevskiaceae bacterium
TCGAGCTTTGCGCCGGTGGCGGCCAGCATCTTGGCAAAATCCGTCCATCCCCACTGCGCTGCGCCGTGCAATGCGGTCTGGCCGTTGTCGCGCGTGGCGTTCGCGTCGGCTCCGGCGGCGAGCAGCAACTGCGCCGTTTCGATACCCGGCGCTTCATTGCGAAAACGCCCGCGAATGTCGATGGTGGTGGAGCCTACGCCGGCAGCGGCCATCAGCGGCGTGATGCCCAGATCGTTCGGCAGATCGGGCAGCGCGCTGAATTCCAGCAGCAACTTCACGGCGGGCACATCGCCAGATTTTGCGGCGCGCAGCAGCGGCGTGGTGCCCACGGTGAGCATGTTGTCGCCGCCGCGATCCTGGCCCAGCGAGCGATAAGGCGGAAACAGCTTCAACTGCATGTTCGGATTCGCACCGCGCTCCAACAGCATGCGGGCGATTTCAAGCGGCGTGGTGGCATCCGACGAAGGGCGATCCTGCCGGCCGCCGCGTGGCGTGGTGTTGTAGTCGATGGTCGAATACAGCGGCGCACGGCCCCAGGAATCCCAGCGATTCACATCCGCGCCAGCCTCGATCAACACCTTCGCCACATCGAAACGCGCGTTGAGAACGGCCATCAGCAACGGCGTGATGTTCTCGGGGTCGGTGAGGTTCAGCTTCGCCTTGCCTTCGATCAGCGCCTGCGCACAGGCCGCGCAACCTTCGCGGGCAGCCAGCAGCAATGCGGTGAAACCACCGGGCGGACGGTTCTGCGGACGCGGTTCGGCCGTGACGCGACGCTCCCACTGGCGAATCGTCGAGATCGTATCGACCTTCGCGCCGGAGCGAATCAGCAGGCGCACTATTTCGGGATTGCCTTGCGCCGCCGCCCACATCAGCGCGGTCTGGCCGCGCCAGCCTTCCACCGCGTTGACATTCGCGCCGGCCTTGATCAACAGCTGTGCCGCTTCCACATTGCCGGTGCGCGCCACCGTCATCAATGCGGTCTGGCCTTCATCGTTCGCGGACTCTTTGTCGGCACCGGCCTGCAACAGCATCTTCACCAGCGCCGGATCGCCGCGCTCGGCGGCTTCCTGCAAAGGCGTGGAGCCGTAGTCGTTGCGGGCATTGGGATTGGCGCCGCGCTTGAGCAGGGCCTGCGCCAGCGGCGCGTGACCCAGGTGCACCGCCCAATGCAGCGCGGTGGTGCCGTCGGCCGATTGCTGGCGGGCATCAGCGCCCTGCTCCAACAGACGCTGCGCGGTGGCTGCGTCGTCATCGCGCAGCGCCGACAGCAATGTGGCATCGCCGCCGAACGCGGGCAACACCAGCAATGCCGCCGACAATGCGATGAGACGTCGCAGCACGATCAGACTTCCGCCAGCTTGCCCGTGCTGTCGCCGAGCGATTCCATCGGCACGCCGACGTGATCGAGCAGCGTGAGGTGCACGTTTGAAATCGGCGTGCGATCCGGATAGCGCAGATGGCGATTGCCCTTCAACTTGCCGCAACCGCCACCGAGAACGGCAGTGGGCAGCGGGAAGTGATTGTGCAGATTGCTGTCGCTCATGTTGCTGCCGAACAGGATCACCGAATTATCGAGCATCGAGCCTTCGCCATCGGGCATGTCTTTGAGCTTCTGCACGAACTTGGCGAACGCGCCGGTGTTCCACGCCTGCAACTGCGCCAGACGCTGAATCTTCTGCGGGTTGTTCGCGTGATGCGACAGCGGATGGAACGCATCGGAAATGCCGATGAAGTTGTAGGGCTGGTTGCTGACCTCCGCCGCCATCATGAAGCTGATCACGCGGGTCAGATTGGCCTGATAGGACAGCGCCATCATGTCGAACATCAGATGGATGTGTTCGTCGAAGCGGCTGGGGATTCCCGAAGGCGCATCCGGCAGCGTTACGCCCGACAGATCACGCGAAGACAATTGCTCCACGCGCCGTTCGATCTCGCGCACGGTGGTGAGGTAGTCATCGAGCATCGCCCGATCACGCGCGCCCAGGCTGCGCCGCAGATCATTGGCGTCGCGGCTGACCAGATCGAGCAGGCTGCGATTTTCCACCGACAGCGCCGCGCGCTCATCCGCCGTGTCGCCCGCGCCGAACAACTGTTGAAACAGCTTGCGCGGGTTGTGTTCCATCGGCAGCGGCGTGGACGGATCGCGAAACGCGATGGTCTTGCCATAGCTGCAACCGTAGTTGCGGTCGCACGAGCCTTCGCCGCCGCGCTCCTCGGTGCCGATTTCCAGTGAGGGCAACGGCGTATCCTGACCGATGTGCTGCGCGGCGATCTGATCAGCGGTGATGCCGCCCAGCGGATCGTGGCTGATGCGCGGCGGCACGCACGACAGCCAGGTGCCCGGCGTGATCGCATGCACCGGCGCGGCAATGGCCGATTTGTTCTCAAGGCCCGAGATGACGGTCAGCTGATCCTGAAAGGGTTTCAGCGGCGCGATGATCGGCGGCAGATCGAAGTCTGCGCCCTCGGCCTTTGGCGTCCATTGGTCCATCACCGCGCCATGCGGGAAGTACACGAAGGTCATGCGCGGTTTGGCCGCAGCGGCCGTCTTGGCCAGTGCGACACCTGCGGGAATCATTGCGTCGAGCAATGGCAGCGAGACTGCGTAGCCGGAGCCTTTCAACAGGGTACGTCGGGAAAGATGCTTTTTTGTGATGAACATCGTCTTCATCCTCCGCTGACAGCGGTGGTGGCAGTGGTAAGTGTGGCCGGAGCCGGTTCGTCGCTGGGCACCCGATCCATCTGGAATTCGGGGCTTTGCACGATACCCAGCACGAGGCTTGAGAAATGGTAGTCCTGCGCGGACATATCGCGCACGACTTGCCGCACGCGCGGCATGTCGGCGTATTGCAGCGAGCGGCCCAGCGCGTAGGTCATCAGGTTTTCGGTGAGCGCCTGCGTGAACTGATCGGGACGCGACAGCAACACCTCGCGCAGTTCGTCGACGCCATTGAGCGGCGTGCCGTCGGCCATTTCACCGCGTGCGTCGATCAGCGCGCCCGCATCCACGTCTGTGGTGCGGTACTGGCCCAGCGCATTGTAGTTTTCCAGCGCAATGCCCAACGGGTCGATCACTCCATGACAGCCATGACAGAACTTGACCGAGCGATGGTGTTCCAACCGGAAGCGCACCGTCAATTGTTCGCCGCCTTCCTGGCTCTCGGGAAACGCTTCGACGCCCGGCGGCGGCGCATTGGGCGGCGTGCCCAGGATGTGTTCCAGCAGATAAGCCCCGCGCACCACCGGCGACGTGCGATTGGCGTAGGACGTAGTCATCAGCACACCGCCCTTGCCCAGCAGACCGCGCCGCCAGCTCTGGTCCAACTGCACGCGACGGAAATTGCCGCCGCGCACGCCGGGGATGCCGTAGTGAATCGCAAGGCGCTCGTTCAGGAAGGTCCAGTCGGCGCCGAGCAGGTCCATCACGCTGCGATCCTCGCCGATGATGCTCCACACGAATTCGTAGATTTCCTCTTTGAACGCCGGGATCAGGTCTTCGGTGTACTCGGGAAACAGGTTCGTGTCGGGGTTCACGAGGTCAAGGCCGCGAAGGTTCAGCCACTGCGCGGCAAAGTTCGTGGCGAGCGAGCGCGCACGCGGGTCGGCGAGCATGCGGCGCACCTGCGCTTCCAGCGTGCCCGGTTCACGCAGCTTGCCGGCGGCGGCGAGGTCGATCAGTTCTTCGTCGGGCACCGTGCTCCACAAAAAGAACGACAGCCGCGAGGCCAGTTCCAGATCGCTGATCTGAAACACGTCGCCGGGCTTTGCATTGGCGGGCGGTGTGCTGTAGCGATAGAGGAACTTCGGGCTTGCCAGAATCGCCATCACGCCTTTCTGGATGCCGGTGTCGAAGGTGCCTTCTTTGCGGCCATCGGCATAGAAAGCCATTGCGCCGGCCAAATCCTCATCCGTGACCGGACGACGAAACGCGCGCTTGGCAAGCTTGGCGAATATCTGCTTCGCGCACGGTGTTTCTTCCGCCTCGTTGCCCGGATGACACACCAGCAACTTGCGACGGCTCGGCGTTTCACTGACGCCCATTGCCTTCAGCGGACCCTTGATCTCCACGTTGCTGATGCGCGGCCCGCCCGAGTTGCCATTGACCATCTGGCCCATGCCCACCACGGAAGAAAAGCCATGCAGCACTTCGTTGTGCTCGGCGGCGGTCTTCTGTTTGTAGGTGACGCCGATGCTGTGCATGCCGGCGGGCACTTGTATCTTGATGTTGCTGAAGCGCTTGTCGATGGCGCCCACACCCACTGCCTGCTCCACGTCGATGGCCTGCAAGTCTTCCTCGCCGCCCACTTGTGCGGAGAACACGCGATCGCCATCCAGCGTGACGATCAGCGTGAACGGGTCCATCACACCCCACACATAACCGCCGCCCACCAGACCGGAAATCGTGACTTCGTACTCGCCATCGGCGGGGAACAGATGATTGATTGAAAGGCCGCCACGGGTGCCCAGCGGAAGATCGGCCTTCTGCATGTATTGCAGCGCCGACGCATCGCCGGCGTAAACGATGCTGGTGGTGCGCGCATTGGGATTGCCCAGCGCATCGACGCTGACCTGCCGGGCCGCCGCCAGATACTGTTCGAGAAACGCCGGCGTGATCTTCAACACTTCGGCCACGTTGTCGAAACCGCTGGCCGAATCATCGCGCGGCAACAGCGTGCTGGCGTCGATGTTCAGGTCCAGCAGTTCGCGGATCGTGGTTTCGTATTCCGGGCGATTGAGCCGATGCAGCACGACGGTGCCCGGATTCACGCGATTCTGCGCGGCGGCGTCGAGCGCGTGTTCCATTGCCGCATAGAACGCCTTGGTGTCGGCGCGATCCGGTTGCGGTTCGCCCGGTGGCGGCATCAGCGCGCCGCGCAGACGGCGCACGGCCTCCTCCCACAATTCGGCGTCGTTGGCTATGCCTTCGGGCGTCAGCGTATCGAACGCCACGCCACCGGCCCAGTCGGTGGAGTTGTGGCAATTGCCGCAGTATTTGTCGAGAAAGCCCCATTTGCCGGCGATCTCTGCGGTGTGCGGCGAAGCCGACGCAGCCACGGTGGAGGATTGATCCGCCGCCATCGCGCTTGAGGCCACGGCAACGCCGGCCAGCAGCCCGAGGCATCGACGCCAGTTGTTGATCCGCAGCCCGTTCATTTAGCGCGTTATCCTTCGAATCTCGTTGACGTGGTACCAAGCCGTGTCCCAGGACAGACGCAGAAACTGCGACGGATCGCCCAGTCGCGCTTCGTAGTCGTGCGCCGGTTGCAGAGCCAGCAGTTCATCGAAGGTTTGCCCCTTGAAATAAGCCTCGCCAATGCGCTGGAGCACGTTATAGACCATATCGGCCTGCGCCGTCAGCGCATCCACGCCGACGACACCGCCCCGGCCCGGCACGATTTTCGTCTGCGCATCGGCGCGGCCGATCAGCGTCTTGGTGGCCGCGAGGATGCCGCCCAGCCAGCCATTGCTGGCCGGATCGCCGATGGGCCAGCTCTCCGGCGACACCGCGCCGCCGCCGACGATCACATTGGCATCGGGGAAGCGCACGAAGATGTCGCCGTCGGTGTGCGCCTGACCCAGATGGCCGTATTCGATGGTTCGGCCGCCGAAATCAAATTTCTGCGGGCCGTAGTGAAAGGTTCTGTTGGGCAGCGTGTTGGCGGGCTGCGGCGGGTAGATTTTCCCCTCCCAGCGCGAATCGACTTCGGTGCTCAGCCACAGTTTGGTGTTTTCGTGGGCGATCACATCTGCGCCCCGCTTGCGCGCGGCGGCGTTGAAGCCGGTGTGCGCGGCGTGCCAGTGGGTGTTGAACACGGCGGCAACGGATTTACCGGCAAAACGCTGGGCCAGCAGGCGTTCCAGCGCGGCCACATCGGTCTGCGCCCCGCCATCGACCAGCAACAGGCTGCCCGGACCCTCGGCCACGACGATATTGGCCGCCGCGCCGACAACCCGCCAGAGGCCGCCGGATAGTGGCTCCAGATTCAGGCTCGCCGCAGCCGCTGCCGGCGCGCGCCGAGGCACGCAGCAGGCCGCCGCGAGGCCCGTCAGAAACACTCTTCGATCCAGACTCAAGATCGCTCAACCTTC
>JAITMN010000350.1 GCA_031277355.1 Nevskiaceae bacterium
TCCAGATCGAGCGCGTGGTACAGGCTCGTGAGTTGACGGCGATACAGTTCGTCGAAATCGCGCACCGCGCCGGCGGGGTTGTAATCGCCGAACCACCAGAACCAGTCGGAGGCTTCGCAGGCGGCCAACTGCCGCAGCGCGCGCGCGTAGTGCTCGTCGCTGTTCAATCGCCCGCCGATCACCGCTGCATCGAAAGCCTGCTTGGCCGCGCAGAGCAAATCCCAGCCGCGATTCTTGTCTGCATCGCCGATCCAGGTGGACAGCGTGCCATACCCCCAACTGCCGGCGCGCACGCGCGGCAACGGCGCTGGCGCGATACGCGCGGCGCGCTGCTGTTGCACCACTTCCGACAGCGTTGCCAATCGCAGATGCGGATGCCTGCTCAGCAATGCGTACAGCGCTTGCAGGAAAGACTGCCCGTTGTTGGGATAATGTTCCCAGGCGTTCTCGCCATCCAGTGCGACCAGCAACACGCGGCCGCGTCCGGCTGTGCCGCGCGTGCGCTGTTCGATGGCTTCCACCTCGCGGGTGAAATCCGCTGCGGCGTCTTCGCCCTGCCAATGCGAATAGGTGAAGCCGATCTGATCCGACAACGCTTCGTGACGAAAGAAACAGCGCACCGCACCGCCGGGTTTCGTCCAGGCGCGGTTCAATTGTGCTTCAAGTGCAGCTTGTTCATCGGCCACCGGCACATCGGAAATTTCCAGCGAACCGCGCAGCACACCCGAGCCGGTGGCGAGCCAGTCAAAACCCGCCGCATCAATCGCCGCGACGGACTCATCGCTGATTGCGCCTTCGGAGGGCCAGCAGCCACGCGGCCGATGTCCGAATACGCGCTCGAAGCAGCGCACGGCTTCAGTCAGATGCCAGGCCACGCGGTCCGCGCCGCCGGGATAACCCGGCGCATGCGGCAGCGGCGCATTGGGTTGCGATTCGCGTGCAGCGTTGAAGTTGAGCAGCAACGGCAGGATCGGATGACTGAACGGCGACACGGACAATTCGCAGCGCCCCGCATCGGCAAGCGCACGCCAGCGCGGCAGGATGCCGCTGAGCAGTTCGCCGATGTAGCCCAGCAGCGCACGGCGGTCGGCGGCATCAAAGCCGCTGCCTTTGGCGGTTAGCTGCATCACGCGCTCATCGCCGCGCGTGGATTCGCCCAGCCACGCAAGGTGATACCACACGCTCAAGTCATGCAGCAGCGCATCGGAGGCATAGCCCACGCGCTCGGGCGTGGCCAACTGCGCGGCAAGGTCGGCCAACTGCGTGAACGGCGCAAAGCGTTCGATCAGATTGCGGCGATCAGCGCGCAGACAGGCGCGCAGCAACGCAAGACGCTCAGCAGGTTCGACGGGCAGCGGCGCGGCCGACAAGCTGGCGAGCAGCGCATCCGGCAGCGGCTCATCGCCGTGCAGATTCGCCTGCACCGCTTGGGCCAATTCCTCCAACTGTTCGATCAGCACCGGCGTGAAATTCACCACCGCCTTCGCGCCGGCGTGCGCTTCCAGATGCGCGGCCATGTCGGTGTAATCCTTGATCGCGTGCAGGTACGTCCACGGCAGCACATAACGGCCGTTGAGCGCATCACGATAGGGAGGTTGGTGCATATGCCACAGCAGCACCACCGGCAGGCGGGTATCGGCGTTTTCCAGTGCGCTGACCCTCAGCCCAACGCCGCACTGGCGGCCATCAGCCGCTCCGGCGTCACCAGCACCACACCGCGCGGCGTGACATCGAAGCGTGCGCGATCCTTCGCGATATCAACGCCGATCTGCATGCCATCGGGCACATCGCAGCCCTCGTCGATGATCGTGCGGCGGATCACGCAGTTGCGGCCCACATGCACGCCGGGCATGATCAGCGAACGTTCGATGACCGTGCGCTCTTCCACGCGCACCTGCGAAAACAGCAGCGATTCTCGAATCACCGCGCCGGAGATGATCGAACCGGCCGACACCAGCGAATTGATCGCCATGCCGCAACGGCCGGGTTCATCGAGCACGAACTTCGCCGGCGGCTGCTGCACCTGGTAGGTCCAGATCGGCCATTCCTCGTCGTAGACGTTCAATTCCGGCGACACGTACACCAGTTCGAGGTTGGCTTCGTAGAAGGCGTCCACGGTGCCCACATCGCGCCAGTAGTTCTGCGCGCGCGTGCGCACATTGCGAAACGGATAGGCGAACACCTGCAACGACTGGATGGCCTTCGGGATGATGTTCTTGCCAAAGTCGTGATCGGAAGCGGGATCGGCGGCGTCTTCGATCAGCAGGCGTTCGAGCAACTGCACATTGAATACATAGATGCCCATCGAGGCCAGCGCCGCGTCGCTGCGGCCGGGCATCGGTTCGGGCTGCGGCGGCTTCTCGGCGAACTTGGTGACGCGATGCGTGTCGGTGACCGACAGCACGCCGAACTCGCGCGCCGCGTCGATGGGCACTTCAACGACGCCAACGGTGATATCTGCGCCCTTCTCGACGTGATGCGCGATCATCGGGCCGTAGTCCATCTTGTAGATGTGATCGCCGGCCAGCACCAGCACATGATGCGGGCGATGCGTGCGTATGTAGTCGAGGTTCTGGTACACGCAGTCGGCGGTGCCCATGTACCAGTGTTTGCCCACCTGCTGCTGCGCCGGCACCACGTCGATGAACTCGCCGAACTCGCCGCGCAGATAGTTCCAGCCGCGCTGCACGT
The DNA here is from genome assembly GCA_031277355.1 of Nevskiaceae bacterium. Lineage (GTDB taxonomy): Bacteria > Pseudomonadota > Gammaproteobacteria > Steroidobacterales > Steroidobacteraceae > ZC4RG30. The sequence continues at coordinate 2,692 of JAITMN010000350.1, forward strand.
GCTGGATCAGCGATTGACCCTTGTACTGCGTGAGCAGGCAGATTTTGCGGATGCCGGAGTTCACGCAGTTCGACAGCACGAAGTCGACGATGCGGAACTTGCCGCCGAAAGGCGTGGCGGGTTTGCAGCGATGCTCGGTGAGCCCGCGCAGGCGTTCGCCACGGCCGCCAGCCATGATCATCGCCAGTGTGCCGCCGGTGAGGCGGCTGACGTACCGGCCCGAGGATGTTCGGGATGTCCTTGCCATGAAGCTATATTAGACGAATAGACGAACTGCGCTAGATCAATCCGGCCTTCTTCACCGCCTGATAGCGGTTGACCAGCTCGATGCCCAGACGCTGCGGTTCGGCGTCGATCATCAGCGAATCGCGCACGGCCAGGCGATTGAACGCCTCGCGCCGCGCCTGCGCATACAGATTGGCGCTGGCCACTTCCACGGCCGAATCGAAGGTGTCAACTTGCTGCCACATCAGTTGATTGACGATGCGCTCGCGCAGGCTCGCGGTGAGCACCAGATGCCGCCGCCGCAGCAGCGTGAGGGCCTGACCCAGCTCATCGGCGTCTTCGTCGCGGAAGTTCGTGATCAGAATGACCAGCGAGCGCTTGTGATGCCGGCGCATCAGGTCTTGCGCCGCCGTCAGATAATCGGAGTGGGCGGGCGTGGGTTGCACTGCGTATAACTCACCCATCAGGCCATTCAAGGTCTGCACACCCTTGCGCGGCGGCGCCCATCGTTGCTGCCCGGCCGGCGTGCCGAAGGTCATCGCGCCGACCGCATCGCCCTGTTTCAGCGCCACATAGGTCAGCAGCATCGAGGCGTTCAGCGCCTGATCGAAGTGCGAACTGCCGATGCCCTGCTCGCGATCATCGGCGCGCATCCGCCGGCCGCAGTCCAGCAGCAGAATCACGCATTGATCGCGCTCGTCCTGAAATTGCCGGACGATGGGCTTGTCGTAACGCAGCGTGGCCTTCCAGTCTATGTGCCGCAGCGGATCGCCGATCTGATACTCGGCCAGTTGCTTGAAGTCCGTGCCTTCGCCGCGCTGTTGATAGGTCTTGATGCCGATTTCGGCCAAGCGGCGATCACCGGCGAGCCACGCATAGCGGGCGATCTGCGCAAAATCCGGGTAGCAGCGGCGCGTCTGGCTCTCGCCGACGCGGGCGCACAGTTCCAGCAAATTCAGGCGCGAGCGCACGCGGATATCGGCCGGTTCGAAGCGCAACTCGCCTCGCCGCGTTGGCACGACGCTGTAATGAAAATCCAGCGCGCCCTGACCGTGCAGCTGCAATGGCAATGGCATACCGGTGACTTGCAGCGTGGCATCGGCATGATCGTGCAACCTCACGCGCCAGCGCCGCTCGCCGCCGGTGTGTACTTCCACGCGAATGCGCGACGGCACGCCCAGCGCAAACGCGGCGGGCAGGATTCGCAGCATCTGCGGCGAAGCCTCGCGCCAGGCTTGCAGCGTCAGATACCGGTCGAGCGCAGCGCCGGCCAGCAGCAGCACCGACCAGACCAGCGCAAGCCGATAGGCGAACTGCACCGATGCGCCCGACACCAGCGCGACGAGGATCAGCGCGAACCCGAAGCCCACGCCGATCAGCAATCCCGCGCCTGGAATGAAGCGAGTGCGCATCCGGTGTGCTCAGGTTCGCGGAGCCGCCACGCTTTCGATCACTGCGGTGAGCAGATCGTGCGCGCTGCGGCCTTCCAGCAATGCATCGGGCGCCAGCGCAATGCGATGCGACAGCGCGGGCAATGCAATCTGCTTGATGTCGTCGGGGGTCACGAAGTCGCGGCCCGCCATCAACGCCACCACGCGCGCCGCGCGCACCAGCGCGATCGCGCCGCGCGAACCTGCGCCGAAAGCGATGCCGGGCCATTCGCGCGTGGCGCGCGTGATGCGCACCGCGTAGTCCACCACGCTTTCATCCACACGCTGACGCGCGGCAATCTGCTGCAAGGCCAGCACCGTGCGTTCATCCAGACACGGCGTGACGTTTGCGAGCGGGAATTGCTGGCCGGTCTGATTGATCGTGGTGCGCAGCACGACATCCACTTCCTCCTTTGCGGAGGGGTACCCGATCTGCACCTTCAGCAGGAAGCGATCCAGTTGCGCTTCGGGCAACGGATAGGTGCCTTCGGTTTCAACCGGATTTTGCGTGGCGAGCACGAAGAACGGTTGCGGCAACGCCAGCGTCTGACCTTCCAGCGTAACCTGATACTCCTGCATCACTTCCAGCAGCGCGCTCTGCGTCTTGGCCGGCGCGCGGTTGATCTCATCGGCCAGCAGCAATTGCGTGAACACCGGCCCGCGCACCACGCGCAACTCGCGCGTGTTCGGGTCGAGCACCGCATGGCCGGTGATATCCGAGGGCATCATGTCGGGCGTGAACTGCACGCGCGCATGATTCAGCGACATCGCCTGCGACAGCGCCCGCACCAGCAGCGTCTTGCCCAATCCGGGCACACCCTCGATCAGCGCATGACCCGCCGCGACCAGCGTGATGATGATCTGATCGACCACGGTGGTTTGCCCCACCATCGCCTGCCCAATCGTGGCGCGCAGGCGTTCGAGCACTTCGGCTGCCTTCGTAATCGTCGTTGTTTCTGTTTGCATGATGATCGACCGTATTGAAGCGTAATTAGGGGTGATTGACGTTCAGGCGCGCACGCGCGGTATCCAGCAACGCGATGGCGCTCCTGAACTCGGTGTGGTTGCGCTTGCCGTTGAAATTGACCGTCTGCGCCAGTTCGCCGGCATCGAGGCCGGCAATTTTCGCGATGGCGGTGAGCCGCGCCTGGCTATCGAGCATGGCGTAGTTGGCAATCCGCAGGCGCGCGGCCTCGTGCAAGGCGCGCACCATCGCCGCGTGCAGCGCGCGGCCATCGTCGAGTCGCTGCATGAAGCGGCCGGTGCCGCGAATCTGCTCGGCCAGCGAGCGGCGCGCGGACTGCGCCGGCGCTTCCAACGGACCGAAGCGGGCGCTGTTGCGCCACAGCGCCAGCGCGATGAACGCCGCAGCCAGCAACAACGCCGGCGCGCCGTATAGCCAGATCAATTCGAGCAAGGAAGCGTGGTCGTCGTCGGAGACGAACACGATCAAATCTCCACGACGCAACAGCGCCGAATCAACGAACGCCGCGCCATTGTCGGCCTGGAGCATCCAGTCCGTGCTGAAGGGGAAGCCGTTTATCAGAATCAGTTTGCCCCGGCCGATGCCCACTCGCGCAATCTGCGCGCCGTCGCGGTTCTCGATCTCCCATTCGATCGCGCGGGTGCCGTTGATCCAGCCCACCGAGGACAGACCACACAAGCGATAGGTGGCGCGCGCTGGATCGGATAAAGAATCCCCGGCGCTCAAATTGAAATCGCCACAGCGGCCGAAGCTCGTCGGGATTTGGGTTACCGGGTCAGTGTCTTCGTCGTCATACTCTTCGTCATACTCATACTCTTCGTCATATTCGTCTTCATCTTCTTCCGGATACTCGACGCGCATTCCGCTCCAGCGCTCTATCGCATCCACGCCGCCAACCGTGCCGTCGATGATCAGCCGCCCGCCATTTTCGACCCAGGCTTCCAGTTCCTTGCGCCGCGCCTCGATCAAATCCCAACTCCAATACTTCAGCATCAGCACTGAGTCTTCGCCCGGCAACTCTCCCAGCGCGCGACGCCACTGCGTTTCCACGCCCAGTTCTTCAGCCAGGTTCTGCGCCGCATAGAACGGATTGCGAAGCGCCTCGCCCGTGGGAAAGCCCGGCAGCGTCACTTCTTCCCAATAGGTGTTTCTCGCCACCCACGAGACGATGAGGCCAACGGCCACCAGCAACGCCGCAATGATGATCCATTGACGCTTCACGGTCCGGTCTCCGGCACAACCACCGGTCGCAGCGCCGCCGCGAACTGCTCGCACAAAGCGCGCATCTCAACGCCTTGCGGATTCTCCGCGCCATACACCGCGCGCTGCCAGGCGCGAATCAGCAGCGCGACATAGCCACGGCGATCCATCGACAGATGACGCTCGGCAAGATTCAGGCAATCGCCCTCAGTGCTCGAATCGCGGATCGGAACGCTGTGTTCATGCACCAGCCGCGACAACAGCCCGCGATACAGCAGCGACAGCGCATCGCGATGATCGCCCTGCTCCCACAAGCCCCAAGCCGCCGCGCCAATATCTTCCGGCAGACTTTCGGGGCGGATGTCGAGATTGCGCACATGCGTGGGCGCATCCTTCGCGCGCTGCGACTTGCCCGAGTCGAAGCCGCGAAAGAAGCGCACCAGATACAGCGACAGCAACCCCACCAGCAGCGCCAGCACGACCCAGACCAGATAACGGCCACCTTCGGCCATCCAGCGAAACATCTGCGCGATCCATCGGCTGAACCCGCTTGGGCGCTCGCGCGCGTCTTGCTCATTCCCGTCTTGCTCATCCTCGTCGCTGATCCAGCGCAACGCACGCACCGTGCGTTCGATGCCCAGCGCCGGATCGGCCTTCACCGTCTCGGTGGCCGCATCGATCTGAGACTGAGTGATCAGCGTGGCCTCATCGCCTTGCGCTGTTTCGGCGGCGGCGGCCAACGGCGCCGCCACAACGCCGATCAGCCAGGCAGCGAGCAACCCGGCCCAACGCCACGCCCTGTTTCGCGCACTACTCGGGCTGAGCACGCCGAAACTCCTGTTCGATATCCCACGCTTCCAGTTCCACGCGCCGATTCAGGTACAAACCGAATCCGGCTGCGACATAGAACGGCTCGACGAGCGCAACCGTCATCGCATAGGCAAGGGCCATGACGAACCGCCATTCACCACCACCCTCTGCGCCGAAGATCACATCCAGACTCGGCCTCATGCCTTCGGGCGCAAACCAGACGCACAACGCCAGCAGCGAAAACACCAGCGCAAGTTCAACGAGGCCAAAGGCGCTCGTGACCAATATCCCCGCGCCAGTCTTGCCCGACCGCACCTGCTGCACGCGCCGACGCTGAGGCTCACCGCGCAGACCTTCGAGCTGATACACCGGCGCGGTGAGGCAGCGCCACGGCGACAGACGGCGCTGCGTCCAACTGCGAATCAACTGCGACCACCAGACTTCACGCTGCGCGTTCCACACATCCGCCACGGTCGTGCTCTGCCCGAAAGCCGCGCGCGACAGCGCAAACAGAATCGTGCGATCCAGCCACGGCTTTGCCATCCACATCGCAAACGTCGGCAACCATGAGGCCACTTCGAAAGTCGCCAGGCACAGAACGAACACCGGCAACGCCACCGCCAGATAGCTCGCATAGACGCTGCGCGCAACGTGCTGGCACAGCCGCACGCCCAGATCGGCCGCCTCCACATAGCTGCGGGGGCGAAGGCGAACGGCCAGTGCGTCAACTCTCACGGCCTTGCCGCCACAGATAACCCAGAACCATGATCCAGCAACCGGCCGCAACGCAGTATTTCAGCGGCAACGGCATCCAGCGCGCCGAAGACCAGAACGCTTCCACCGCTGCGGCAATGAGCAGCAGGCCCACAACGCCATACACGATCACGATGGACTCGCGCGCCGCCAGCGCCAGCGCCTGCGTGCGCGTGCGGCGACCGGGCGCGATCAGTGCATGACCGATGCGCAGCCCCGCCGCGCCCGACAACACGACGGCGGTCAACTCGAACGCGCCATGCGTGACGACGAAGGAATAGAAATTCGACGACAGCCCGCGCTCGGTGAGATAGCCGGCAACGGCGCCGATCAGCGCGCCGTTGAACGCAAGGTAGAACAGACTGCCCACGCCGGCGAACAATCCACCCGCAAAGCACTGAAACCCAATGCCGATGTTGTGCCGGATGTAGTAGCCGAACATCGCCCAATCACTGCCGGCAGCGCGCGCGCGTCCCATTGCTTCGGCGCTGTCGGAGTACATCTCTTCGAACTGCGCAACCGTTTCGGCATCCACCATCGACAGAATCAGCTCCGGATTGAAATACACCAGCAGACCCAGCGTGACCAGCGGCCCCAGAAACACCGCTGCCGCAACGGCCACATACGCCGCATGCGCGCGCACCGCGCGGGGAAAATCCACCGCGATCATCCGCCGCAGACGACCCAATCCAAACTCGCGCTGCTGGTAGATCACCTGATGCGCGTCGGAGGTGATCTGATTCAGACGCTCAACGATATGCGACGGATAGGCGCGGGCGCGCGCCAGCGCAAGCTGCTCGCAGGCGCGGCGATACAAACTGGCAAGCCGTTCGCCCGGCACGGGTGAATTTTTCTGATTTGCGCGAGTGCTCAATTTCGTGAGCAGCGACTGCAATTCATCCCACTCGGCCTGATATTGCGTTTCAAATTGCAGTGGAGTCATGCGCGTTTGCCCAGCAACCATTGCGCAACGCCGAGCACACGGCGCGTAACCGCCGGACCACTGCGTCCGTCGTCGCCCGACACCCAGGCCGCAAGCCCCGCCAACTCATCGAGCCGCGATGCGGTGAGCCGCGATGCGCGCGCCGCCAGCGCGATGACGGCCACCTGCTCCGCCTGCGGCAGCGGACGAACCGGTGCAAGCGGCGCGACATCCTCCATCGTCACCTTCGGCGCGGCCTTGGGCTGATAAACCACCAGCGTATTGGCGGCGACGTCGCCAAGCCGCTTGAAATCCCGCCGCAACAGCATGCTGAGCAGGCCGAAACCATACAGCGCGGGAAGAAGATCGGCCGTGCGCAGCAGGTTGCGCGTGATCGAGGCCGCCGGTGTGATCGGCAGCCCGTTGTCCATCACCACTTTGATGCCCAGCGTGCGCTTGCCCGGCGTGGCGCCCCAACGGCTCAACTCGAAGGCCACCGGATAGAACCACTCCAGCGCAAACCACAGAATGAGCATCAGCGCAGTGCCGAGCCCGCCCATCACCGCCGTGATGAGTGCGGCGACATACAGCACACCCATGCGGATCAGAAAATCGAGCAGGTAAGCAAAGACGCGCGAACTGACGCCGGCGGCCTTCAGTTCGATGGCAATGCCCTCGGGTGTCTCGGCGTGGACAACCGTGTCGAGCGCGTCTTGGCTCACGTTTGAGGTATCAGGCGGTAACGACAATCGTGCCGGCGATCTTGTCGTGCAGACACTGACGCTTCTCGCCGAAGATGAACAGGTGATCGA